>CAVOAJ010000180.1:0-3784 GCA_963693605.1 Dehalococcoidia bacterium
GTGTCTGCTGTTACCGAGAGTAGCTCCTCGCGGTGTCTCGACACCACCTCCCGCAAGCCCTCTCGCTCCTCTGTGACCGCAAGCAATTCTGACAATAGCGCTCCCGCGAACAGCGGGGGGTGTCCTGTGCGGCCTTCGTAGGCTGGTAGGGCGATTGCAGGGAGCTCACGCAGGAACGCTTCACGGAGCGTACTGAGCATGCTGGCGGGCCGGGGTTGGTCAACGCTGGCAATGAGTACGCCTTCCACGTCAGGCGGCGCTTCCTGTACGCCCCGTACGACTGATGTGGCGCGGCCCTCTGCATAGCGAGGGTTCTCCACCACCGTCACGCCTGGCAGCATTGGTACCTCGCCTCGTAATCGAGTGGCCTCATGGCCGAGCACGACGATGATTGGCGAGTAACCGGCGTCACTGAGGGCGTGTACTTGGGAGGCGAGAATAGAGAGACCCCGCTGCCATGGCAACAGGGCCTTTACGGTTCCCATTCGCGTTGACTCACCGGCGGCCAGGAGCACCGCCGCTACACCTGGCATGGTTATCCGCTCACTGTGCCGGTCGTCTTTTGGGCCAGCCGGTCCAGGTGCTTCTGTTCCAGCGTCATGGTGCCGCCGCTGCGCCCGTACCGGTGTGCCTGGAGCTCTGCAACGATGCTGACGGCGATCTCCTCAGGGTTGCGACCGCCAATGTCCAAACCCATGGGGGAGTGGACCTGTTTGAGTCGTTCCAGGGGTACGCCGCGCTTGAGCAGCGCCTCATAGATGAGGATGGCCTTACGCTTGCTGCCCAGGAGGCCAATGTACCCTGCGTCTGATTTGACCGCTGCCTCCAGGGCCATGTCGTCGAAATTGTGACCGCGCGTGCCAACAACGATTGCTGTGTTGGCGTTCACGGGGAAGGCGTCCAGTGGTCGGTCGTAGCTTGCCACAGCCACCGCTTCCGCCATGGGGAAGCGCTCCTTGCTGGCGAACTCTGGCCGGTCGTCGGCAACCATGACCCGGTAGCCCACGATGGAAGCGATGCGCGCCACCTGTAGGTTAACGTGGCCGCCGCCCAGCAGCACCAGCGTCGCTGGCGATGTAAATCCCTGAATGAACACCTCGTCGCCTTCACTGTTGCGGAAGTAGTGGGTCTTGCCCATGGGGATAACGTTGGGTGCTTGGGCCGTGGCCTCCGCATCCAGCGCGGGGTCACCAAGGGTGCCGGTGGTGGTGCCGTCCTGGTGCACCACCAGGTGGCCGCCAATGTCCAACCGTTTGCTGTTTACCAAGGTCGCCATGGCCATGGGCGGGCCGCCCTGGTAGGCGTCGTTAATCTCACGGGCCAATTCCCGTGCGCCGTCCTCTTTGGTCACAGGCTCAATGAAAAAGAACATGGAGCCGCCGCACACCAGACCGTCCTTGGCGGCAATCTCCTCATTCAGGTAGTAGTCCTTGTAGAGGGGGCCGGAGTCCCGCTTGAGGGCCTCCTTGGCCGCGAACCAGATGTCGCCTTCCACGCAGCCGCCGCCCAGCGTCCCAACAGTGGAGCCGTCCTCACGCACCAGTAACGTTGCACCTGGTTTCTGGGGCGTGGAGCCGTGGGTGTTCACCACCGTGGCCATGACGAACTTGTCGCCTTTTGCACCAAGGTTTGCAGCTTCGTGGTAGACAGCTTTCATGCTATGTGGCCCTCCATGGGTCCGTTGGCATACATGATACCAAATGTGTGTAGGGGGCAAGGCCGTCTATACAGGGCTGGGTGCTTCCGTGAGCTTGGGGGGGATGGCCAACACCATGGCTGTCAGCATCACCACGAACATGCCAATGAAGATGGTGAACACTAGGTTGTAGTCGCCGGTGGCGTCCCTCAGGATGCCGGCCAGCAGCGGCCCAAAGGGACTGAGGACGCCCATGAATGGTTCAGCGAACCCCCTGATGGAGCCCACGTTCCTACGGCCAAAGTAGTTGGCAAACACCAACCTCTGGGTGATGGTCCATAGCCCGGACGCCACGCCGAAGAGGACGCCGAAGGCCACGGCAATCGCGTAGGTCTCTGCGCTCATCAGCAGCAGTATGCTGCCCACGAACATCAGGCTTACGGCGATGATGCCATAGCGCACGTGCACCCGCTCCATGAGCAACCCCGCTGGCAGCACTGACAAAGCCGACGACGCTGCGAATATGGATACGATACTGACGGTGAGGCCGTAGCTCATTCCTCTGTCCTGGAGACTGACGGCCATGTGGAAGTTCACCGCCGTCTGTCCAAAGTGACCCGCCATAATGGTCAGGATGACCAGCCACAGTGCACGGGTATGGATGGCCTCTCTGAGACTGAAGGAGCGCTCCACGACCGTTGGTGTCGTGGGGGTGGGTGATTGGGAGGCGTTCTCCGTGGACTGTTCAGGCCAGCCACCGTCGGGCAGAAGGCCCATGTCTTCGGGTCTGCGGCGCAGGAAGAGAGCGGCTGGCACTAGGATGAATACGATGGACAGGGCCGCTGCGACGAGGTACGCCTCCCGCCAACTGTAAGCGGTGATGATAGCCAGAATGAGCAGCGGCATGACCGCTTGCCCCGCTCGTAGGCCACCGCCTCCCACTGCGGTGGCGCGGCCCCTGGTGCGGATGAACCAGTTTGCGGTGGTCACCATGACGCCAAGCTGGATGCCCGCCATGGCGGCGGCCCTGGCCGCCCCAAAATACAACCAGAACTGCCATGGCTGCTGCACGGTGTACAACCCCACCATGGAGACTGCCATGATGATGGAGGCCACCACAATGATGACACGGGAGCCGAATCTGTCCAGCAGCCTGCCAACGATGAGAGAAGCCAGCGCTCCAGCGATGCTTCCCAGGGTGAAGGCCAGGGTTATTTCCGTGCGGCTCCAGCCCATCTCATCCTCGATAGGCTGAATGAATATGGCGGCCACCGGGCCGAACATGGGAGCCTGGATAAAGGAGACGATGAAGAGCGCGCCCATGATGGCCCATCCATAGTGCACGCCCTTAAAAGGCCACAACATGGGGGTCTTGGGATGACGGGGACGTTGGTCTTTGTCCACGGGGTTCCTGGTCTGAGGCGGTGGGTCAGGATGTCGCCCCATACTATCACTGTGACTGCCATACGCTATCCGCACGGTGTGACTATAATGGCATCGCTGACCAAATAGAGCCATGGAGAAGGACTAGGAGGAACGTATGCCAATGAGCTGGGTGGACCTAGACGTGAACGGTGAGACCATGGAGACCTACGTGGCACGGCCTGACGGCCCTGGCCCCTTTCCCGCGGTCATTGTGGTTCAGGAAATATGGGGCGTTAACTCTCACATACAATCGGTCACAGGACGATTGCCTGCCCAGGGCTACGTGGGCATCTCACCAGCGCTCTTCCACAGGGAGGGCCGACACACGCTGACGCTGTATGAGGAGATGGACGCGTCGTTTGCGAACCTGGGAAGGCTGACAGACGTTAACATCCTGGCTGACCTCCGCGCCGTCATCGCCTATCTTCAGAGCCTGCCATTTGTTCAATCAGACCGCATAGGCATCACGGGCTTCTGCGTGGGCGGTCGCATTTCATATCTGGCAGCATCCAACCTCCCTGAGATCAAGGCGGCGGTGAACTTCTACGGTGGCCGGTCTCTGGTGGCCTTTGGTGACGGCAAGTCCCCGGTAGAACAGACCGCCAACATCACTGCGCCTATCTTGGGGCTCTTTGGCGGCGACGATGGCAATCCCACGCCTGAGGACGTGGCGACGATTGAGGCTGAACTAAAGAAGCACAGCAAAGAGTATGAGTTTCACTC
>CAVOAJ010000181.1:0-3782 GCA_963693605.1 Dehalococcoidia bacterium
TGTGGAGAACCAGGTCAAGTACAGCATCTTTGACCATGCGTTCGCCGATACCGTGATGCCTTACTGCCAGCAGCACGGCATAGCTGTTCTGGCATACAGCCCCCTGGAAGGCGCGCAGTACCGTGCTGAACTCGATCGCAATCCTCTGCTGGGTACCTTATTGGAAAGCATGTCACAGGAAACGGGAAAGACACCCGTGCAAATCCTTTTGAGGTGGGGGCTCCAACAGCCAAACGTCATCACCATCCCTGCCTCAAACAGCATGGCGCACCTAGAAGAGAACTGTGAGGTGTCTGGCTGGCAACTCAGCAACGAGCAATACGCTGCGCTCAACGCTGCCGTCGATACAAAATCGCCCACCTACTGGTGGCGGTAAGGGTCGCTGTCCACTGCAAACGCACGTAGCCGCCTAGTCCGGCATGGTGATATCTATGCCAACGGGGCAGTGGTCAGAACCCATGACCTCTTGCAGGATGTAGCCATTGGTCACGCGGTCCATGAGTCCTTCATTCACGAAGAAGTAGTCGATGCGCCATCCCACGTTGCGGTCACGGGCGCGGGTTATCATGTCCCACCAACTGTACTGTTCCGGCTCCTGATTGAAGGCGCGGAACGTGTCCACAAACCCATGCTCCAAGAGCTTGTCCACCCACTCTCGCTCCTCAGGCAGAAAGCCTGAGATGGTGGAGTTCTCCTTGGGCCTGGCAATGTCTATCTCTTTGTGAGCCGTGTTCACGTCGCCGCAGATGACCACGTTCTTGCCCCCGGCCCGCACCCCATCCACATGGGCCAGGAAAGCGTCGTAGAAACCCATCTTGTATTGCAGCCGCTCTGGAGACTGCTTGCCGTTCGGAAAGTAAATGTTGAACAGCACAAAGTCGCCGTAGTCAGCAATGAGGATGCGCCCTTCAACGTCGTAGGCGTCCACCCCAAGGCGGGTCGTCACCGACAACGGCTCTCGCTTGGTGTAGATGGCGACACCGCTGTACCCCTTGCGCTCCCCCAGCTCAAAGTATGAGTGGTAACCCTCAATGTCTCGTAGGTCGGCAGGAAGCTGGTCTGCGGATGCCTTGGTCTCCTGAATGCACAGTATGTCTGGGTCAGCCTGCGACACCCACTCCAACAAACCCTTCTTATACGCGGCCCTGACGCCGTTAACGTTCCATGAAAGCACTTTGATGGTTGCCATAAATCACCGTTGCTAAATATGTCCGGCTCTAATGAAATCCAGTGCATTTAACAGGCCGCAGCCGCCAGAGGCAAGGGGCGGTTGCCTCCACACCCACCTTGGCCTACTAAGCCCGCGCTGCTATCCTGTGCCCATGGCCACCCAAAAGCTGAAAGCCAACGTCGCATCCGTAACCAAGCGCACCCCAACCTGGCGTGTTGAACGGACTGAAGTGCTTGCCGCCGCCCAGGAGATGGCCCGGCTCGGCCTGGTGCTGGGCTCCAGCGGCAACGTCAGCCGCCGTGTTAAGGACGCCAAGGGCCGTGACTTGATGGCCGTCACGCCGTCCAGCCGTGCTTACGACACGCTGACTCTTGACGACATTGTTGTCATCGATTTCGAGGGCGAGCCTGTGCTGGGAGACCTCATCCCATCTACGGAATCCCTGTCGCACATCGCCGTGTACCGGGCGCGACGCGACGTGGGTTCCGTGATGCACACTCACTCCACCTACGCCAGCGCCATGGCCGTGGCCGGGATGGAAATTCCTGCGCTGATAGATGAGATGGTGATACTGCTGGGAGGGCCGGTACACGTGGCTGAGTATGCCGCCTCAAGCAGTGAGGAGTTAGCCGCCAACGTGGTGAACGCCCTGGGTGACCGCAAGGCCGTTCTCATGCGAAACCACGGTCTCCTTGGCGTGGGCCGCACCCCCAAAGACGCTCTGCACGCCTGCCAACTGGTAGAGCACGTAGCCCAGGTGTACAGCATATCCCGCTCTCTAGGGCGGGGCCGCAGCTTGCCGCCGGACGTTGTCCATGCTGAGATAGAGCTCTACCGCATGCGGCTAGAGGCTGAACAGGAATAGCGGTACTCCCCTCAGTCATGACTGTTTGCAGGCCCACATGTTCGGGAATCACGGGTTGCAACTTGAAGTAGGCAACACCATGATTCCACCACCGCTATTAGCCCACAATACGTTACAATCAGCCGGTCATCACCTACCCGGGTTCCAGCATGGTCCCGCAATTCACACTGAACGGGTGTAACTATCTCCGTCACAATTTCTTTACGAGGTAAGTCTGCGCGTTCACGCGTGCTTCACACTACTTCATTAGGGTGCTAAAACCGCGTAACCGGAAGGCTGCGCGCTTTAAGTCGTTTACTCATTTCGACTCGACGGTGACGATGAATCAAAGAAATCTATGTCCGCAAAGTTGATTAAGGGGGCTAATCAAGTGAGGCACATCAAAGGGCTCATCAGGGGCACACTTTTGGCATTGGTGCTCATCAGTTTCAACGTTATCGCGGTTTCAGCTACCAGTAGCTATGCCGCCAACTACACCATCACGGCTACGGGCACGCAGACCGTAACCACCGCTCCTGATCAGTCGTTCACATGGACGATTGATCCAATTCGTTGAAACTGATGAATGTGTTACGCTCACCATCATTGCCAAATGTGGCATTGTATTAGCTGGTTCAACAGTAACGGTCATTAGGTTTCATGAAAAGGGCAAGTTCCGAACCGTTACACCGATGCCTGAGCCTGAATGGCCAACTCGAAGCCGCCTGCCTAGCTGATAATCGACCACACTGCTTTTCGTGGAAAGCCCCTGACCGTTGCATTGACACGACGGATGTCTGGATCTATTTGGTGCAAGGAACGCTTCTTACCTCAAGGCTCTATGCCTGAACCAATCTGCTACCGCAGCCTGTACAGTAATGGTGGCCCACCCTCACCATTGAACCGCAAACGCTGCAAGCCGCTGGCATTCCTTTAGCAATCCCCGTTAAGGTCTCACCGCAATTGGTGCAGTAGCGTGAATGTTCCGACCTTGGAGCGCCACATTCGGCGCAACTTAATTGAAGCCTACTAATTTGCCGCGAACCACCCTTTGAGCTTATCGCCCAGCGAAGTGCCATAAAAAAACCAATCGCCCCGCCGATGAACAGGACGAAGGCCCATATTGCGTTGTCGGTAAACAAGAAGAAGTCGAAAGCGCCATGAACCAAAGCTGCGGCCCCCACTGCATACCAAATCCACTCGGGCTTCATACGTCGGCCTTTCATGCCCAACGCTGCCCCCCAAATACCAGCAAAGACAACGTGGGCCACGGTTGAGAACGGACCCCGCAACAGGATGACTTCCCAACCAAATGAGTATATGTAACCGACGTTCTCAAATGAGGCGAATCCAAGCGCAGCAGCCGCAGCGAAGATCATCCCGTCTTTGGGTTCCCGTAAATAGGGAGACCGTTTCAGCGTTGTCCGGACGACTAAGAACTTCCCCACTTCTTCCACGCCACCCGCCACAATGAAGGCCATGTAAGCCAGTCCGTTCACTGATGCCGAGCCATCATCGATGTCGATGTCAAGGCTCAAAACACCTTCAACGGCCGCAATCGGGATGACTGCTAAGGCACCCCAGATGAAAGTACGCACTACCAACGAGATGGGGGAGGGCAAGTACCTATCTCGTTGATATATGAGCCACATCCAAAACAGGCCAGGGCTGAACCCCAATAACATGAATCCCAGCCACTCTGTCATAAGCGAGTCCTCAACACCTGTGTACCAACCATTAGGTCATGCCATGCTCGTTTTCGTGGAC
>CAVOAJ010000182.1:0-3775 GCA_963693605.1 Dehalococcoidia bacterium
CCACACCGTGGTGCCCGCGTATGGATGACAGGGCGTTACGCAAAAGTCAGACTGCCCTCAGTGTTGAAAGTCCGTGATATCCATTGTCCCACGTTTAAGCAACGGAGCAAGTCATGGCCTTATTCCTGAGAGCCGTTCCGTACATTTATAGGCCCATCTCATAGAGAAAGTCACCGGAGGGGTATTGCTTTAGCAGGTTCCGGGCAATGACCATCTTCTGAATTTCATTGGTGCCTTCACCAATAATCATCAATGGCGCGTCCCGGTAGTAACGTTCCACCGGCAGATCCTTGGTGTAGCCGTAACCACCGTGGATGCGCAGGGCCTCCGTGCTCACCTGGAGGCACATCTCACTGGCAAAGAGTTTCGCCATGCCCGCCTCTAGGTCAACGCGGTGACCCTGGCTCTTCTTCTGGGCTGCATGTTCCACCAGCAGACGTGCCGCCTGCACCTGGGTTGCCATGTCACCCAGCTTTAGCTGAATGGCCTGGTGCTCAGCGATGGGTTTGCCAAAGGTCTTGCGCTGCTGTGCGTACATGACGGCCGCTTCAAGCGCTGCCCTGGCCACTCCCACCGCGCGGGCCGCGACGTTGATTCTGCCAAGCTCCAATCCGCTCATAACCTGGCCGAATCCCCTGCCTTCCTCACCGCCAACCAGGTTCGCAGCCGGGACGCGGTAGTCGTCAAAGACCAGTTCACTGGTGTCGACGCCCTTGTAGCCAAGCTTGGGTATGTCACGCGCCACGGAGAAGCCGGGGCCTTTCTCAGCTATGAACACGCTGATGCCGCGGTAAGCTGGCTCCGAAGTGAGGTCAGTCTTGCACACCAGAGCAAAGGTGTTGCCGTTGCGACCGTTGGTGATGAGCATCTTGGTGCCGTTCACAACGTAGTCGTCTCCATCCCGGACGGCCCGTGTGGTGATGGCCTGTACGTCTGTGCCTGCGTCTGGCTCCGTGATACAGATACCGCCTCGCTTTTCACCCGTGGCCATCAGCGGCAGGAAACGTTGCTTCTGTCCTTCCGTCCCGAAGGTAGTGACGATGTACGCCATAATGAGATGGGAGTTCAAGATGCCTGTCAGGCTCATCCACCCCTTGCTCATCTCCTCAATGATGCGCGCATAGGTCACGGTATCCAGTCCCAGGCCGCCGTACTCCTCAGGAATAGTTGCGCCAAACAGCCCCATCTCCTTCATCCGTTCAACCAGATGAGTGGGGTACTCGTCGGCGTGTTCCATCGTGCTCGCGACAGGCAGCACTTCGCGTTTTACGAACTCGCGAATGGTATTGATGATGCCCCGTTGGGCCTCGGTTAATTGCGCCATGGTCTGCTCTCCTGAGAGTGGTTGGACGCTCCGCAGTATAGCGCGCCAGCAACGTCATAAGGTTTTGCGATAAGATGTTGCGCGGCCAACCCAAACACGAGGAAACGAGAGGGAGCGAGACATGACCACTCCTCAGCACAAGGTACTCATTTTTTCTACCGCTGACCCCACCGGCGCAACGCACCGTCAATTGGAGGCAGCGGGGTTCGAGTTGGTGTTTGGCAAGTCAGACGTCAACAACCCTCTGGGCAACACGGAGGAGGGTCTGCGAGAGTTGGCCAAAGGCTGCGATGCCCTCGTGGGCACCTCCATCAAGGGCGCACGCATCACCCGCAAAGTGATGGAGGCGTCCGACCGCCTACGCATCGTTGCCAAGTACACCATTGGCGTTGACGAGGTTGATATTGATGAAGCTACGGAGATGGGCATCTTGGTCACCCACGCCCCCACGGAGGCCAACTACGGCGCTGTGGCAGAGGGATGTGTGGGCATGATGTTGAACATCCTGAAGAAGTCCCGGCAGCGGGACCAATGGGTGAAGGAAGGCGGCTGGCGAGACGACTCTCTCCTGAGCACCTACGTTGGACGCAGGGAAGACGGCTACCCCGGCATCACCATTGGCCTGATTGGTCTGGGACGTGTTGGCGGACGGTTTGCTGAGTTGCTGCGCCCATGGCGCGCCCGCGTCATTGCCTACGATCCATACATTGAACAGTCCCGCTTTGACCAGCTTGGCGTGGAGCGGGTAGACCTAGACACAGTGCTGAAGGAATCAGACGTGATGAGCCTGCACATCGTGTTAAACAAAGAGACCTACAACATGATTGACGCGCGGGAGTTGGCCATGATGAAGCCCACCGCCGTGGTCATAAACACATCTCGCGGCGGTGTCATCAATGAAGATGCGCTGGCAGACGCCTTGAAGGAAAACCGGTTGTCTGGCGCAGCGCTGGACGTGTTTGAGCAGGAGCCTGTTGACCCTGAGAACCCCTTGCTGTTTCTAGGCGACAAGGTCTTGGTCTCACCCCACAACATTGCCATGACGCCAGGGGGCGGCATTGGCCCAGGCATCCCGTGGGCCACAGAGTCCGTCCTCAAAGCGCTCAGGGGTGAAGTGCCTGACAACGTGTACAACAAAGAGGTCATCCCCCGCTGGATTGAGCGCTGGGGTAAGAAGGCCTGAACCCGCGCTGCTCTTGGTGAGGGGCGCATTGTAGCTATCATCGGGACTCTCCCGTTTATCGTTAGGTGGATAGGTCGGGGGCTCCCGGCAGACACGCAGCGCATGCGGCCATGGCGTCGTACGCTCTGTTAAGGACCATGTGCGTGAACAACCAGCCACAGAGAGCACGCAAGCGCCCGTATTACGGGTGGACCATCGTTGGCGTGATGATGATTGGCGGGTTCACTCACAGCGCTGAGACCTTCCCTATTCTGGGGGTCTTCCTCAAGCCCATCACGGAAGAGTTCGGCTGGACCAGAAGCCAGTTCACCTGGGCCATGACCATTGGCACCATAGCTGGTTCCATAGTGGCGGTGGGCGCGGGGCGGCTGCTGGATAGGTACGGTGGCCGGTGGCTCATGGCCTCCGGCTTTGTGGTGCTCAGTGCTTCATTCCTCCTGATGGCCAGAATGACCACTATCTGGGAATTCTATACCTTGCAAATCTTCAGTCGCTTATTCCATATGGGCGTACTGAGTACAGGCATGATGGTCATAGTCCCACAGTGGTTTATTGCCAAGCGTGGGAGAGCAGTCGCACTGGGCAATATGGGGAGCAGGGCTGGTGGAGCCGCGTGGCCGCTATTCATCCAGTGGGTGCTCAGCATATCAAGCTGGCGTCTGGCCTCAGCGGTAGTGGGAGGTTCAGCGCTACTCCTTGGCGCATTGCCCGCCGCCATATTTCTGCGACGCAGGCCAGAGGATATTGGGCTGCTGCCAGACGGCATAACCCCGGAGGAAGCCGCAAAGGCGGACGCGGACGGAGGCCGGGGGGCCACGGGAAGGCGGGACGTTTCACTGACGCCTCGCCAGGTAATCAAGATGCGGTCATTTTATTTTCTGACCATCTCCTTCTCGCTCCTATTCTTTGCGGCATCCGCCACCAACCTGCATCTCATCCCCTACCTAACTGACCAGGGCATATCAAATTACGTTGCCGTGTGGGTTGTTACCATATGGGCAATTGGTGCTTTTACCGGCAGCTTTACAGCCGGGGTCCTTTCAGACCGCTTGGGAGCACGGTGGTTGGGCGTTGGTCAGGCGTTAGTTTTAGCCGTGGGTTATGCAGGCCTGATGCTCATACCCTCAGGCCCCGTTGCCCTAGCCTGGGGACTGGCGTACGGGTTCTTTCACGGCTGGAGCGGTCCGCTACAGCAGGTCATGCTGGCTGACTACTTTGGCAGGCATTCGCTGGGAGCAATCAGAGGAATGACATGGCTGTTTCAAGCG
>CAVOAJ010000183.1:0-3761 GCA_963693605.1 Dehalococcoidia bacterium
ATGAAGGAGAATGGCGCTGACCAGAGTGCCCTCGCCCCCTCCGGCCAGGGGTATGCGCAACCGGATTGGTAAGCTGCTTACTATGCAGTAGCGCCAGGCTCATGCCCAAAGTTGTTTGCAAGCCATGTGAAAACCGCCCACGTCGCCTCTAGGTCCTCACGGTTGTACTGTAAAATGTCATCCATCGTTTCCTTATAGACCGCCTCGTCACCCGCCTCCACCGCCCTAATGTATCGCGCAATGGACCAGCTCCCGCCGTACTCCTCCATGCCTCTGTGGAAACCCGCTCTCAACTCAACAACCTTGAGGCTATAGCTAGGGTCAGGCAGCACCACCGTGTCCTGAGTGATGGGCAACAGGTCAACAAGGTTGTCCAAGACCCGTTGGGCAATGCCAAGCGGGTCACCGTAACGGTTGATGTACTTGTTGATCATGGTCTTTTCATAGACCGCCCAGTGGACGAAGGGAATATCACCGTGCGCCTGAAAGATGTCGTTGGCCTCATCCAGGAAGCGGAACCAGCCAGTTGCATCGCCATCCGGCCCAAGTGTGGCCAGGGCGGGCCGGTACGGACTTTGGCTGGGTCCAAAGACCTGCATTCCCCACATGTAAATCTTCTCCACCTCATCCACCTGAGAGGGGATGCCCTCCAGGTCAAACATCACATAATCCCTACCCAGAGTGAAGGGGAAGCGGCCCATGTGAATGGTCCTGCCCTCTGCCAGCGCTTGGGCGTGGAGCATGGCCTTCCGAGCGACCGAGCCGACTTTACGTAGCTGGCTTCCTTGCTGTCGTTTGGTCTCCGAGAGGCTTTCCACGGTGTAGGAGGCAAGGAGTTGGGAGTACGTATCAATCCCTAGCTCGTGGAGGTGTCTGGCCAGCCCCTGGTCTACGCCTGGGACCAGGGCAACGTCCTGTCTGCGTTCTGCCGCTGGCCAACAGGTGTCGTGAAAGGCGCAGTCGCCGCACTTGCTCCAGCCCACGGGCTCATAGGGCGCTTCAGGCATCGTGGCAAGCTGCTTGATCTCATCCAGCACCGCCAGCGCACTTGCTCCCCCGTCATAAGGGATGTCTTGAAGGCTGCCGTCGCCTAGCAGCACTTCCAGTCGTGCTGGAGGGCTGCCAAAAGTCTGTTCATACAGCCACCCGTAGAGCTCCAGTTGCCGTAGCACCTCTGGGTGCGGGCCAAGGTGACGGGCCAATTTGCAGTCTCTCACCACGTAGGAGTCGCCCTCTTTGATGAGGAGGTCAGGTATGCCGACAATGGAGTCTTCCTCACCGATGGACTCACGCCCAGCGAACAGCACGCCCTGGTAAATGACGTCTTCACCACGACTGACCGCCGCTATGGTGTCCCGGCTTCGCTGCTCAAAGTCGCCATCGCTTATATCTAGGTGAGCGGGGAACGTTTTGAGGTGATCGGCCTCATACCGTTTGCCCAAGTCGCGCAACAATTCCGTGAACGCGTCTGCCTTTTGGGGTGAGGTTTCCAGTTTGTTCAGGCGCGCCCGCAGATTGCACCGGACCGGCTGGTAGAGTTGGTAAATATCCGCTGCGGCAAGCTTCATGGCACCCCTTCAATCAGGATTCAGTCGGCATTATACGCCGCCTCAGTGCGCTGCTCCGTGAGGAATTGCAAGCAAGCCGTTTTGCCAGAATAATGGTTTACTGAGCTATTGTGTCTACGGGTTCCCATCCCGCTTCGCGCGCCATCACCTCAAGCTCCTCAGCGGTCGTTACGCCGGATACCTGCTTGAGAAACGCCGCTAGGTCTGCGGACGCCGCGTGCACCGCACGTAGCTGGGGTTCAATGGGGCTGACTGAAGCTGGGTTGTCAGCATAGGTCCCGTGAAATGCAAAGTAGGCCTGGTTCAGCTTCCGTATGTAGTAGCCGTTCTCCACAAACAGCAGCCTGCGTTCCTCTAAGTACACACCTGCTTCGTCAACTTCACCCTCGACCAGTAGCTCATCAAGCCGCAGCCGCGTCTCACGCATCTCTCTGCGGAAGTCGAACACGCCGGGTTCAGGCGCAACGTTCGGTTCCGAGGACGGCGGCTCATAGGGAGGTCGCTCTACCACCTGGCCGGTTAGCCGGGTGAGCGCCGCGTCGCCTATCTCCTCCCCCGCAATGTTGGCCACCGTCTCATTGATGCTTTGGATAGCGCGGCCCTCCCACCAGCGGCGGCCCAGCGGACTGAAAATTAGATGATGGTGGAGCCACTCATGGCTTGCGAGGATCAGCGTGGTATGGAGAGACCTGTCTGGCACCACCGCCGCCGGGTACGTTGCAATGCCCCCTATACGAACGATTAGCGCTGACACACCATCCTCTGTCTGCACCTCGGCCTCCAGCCGCTCCTGCTCCAAAATGGGTATACCTGAGTTGAGAAGCACGTCCGTAAGGCGACGAATCTCTTCAAAGGGAGACGTGGTTAGCACTAATGGGCCTGGGTCAAAGGTGAAGTCTACCGGCGGCCAACGGAGGGGCCCCACCTTCCGGATGATGCCCATCTCCTCAAGCGTCGCTGATATTTCCGCCTCCAGCGTTTCTTCCACCCTTGGCCGGAGGCCCTCTTTGCGTTCCAGCACTTCATTGACCTGACGCTGAATATCCTCTGGGCTGGTGCTTTCAGGAGCATTACTCCCAGCAAGGGCCACAGCCCTCTCCAGAGAGCCCTGAAGGCGTCTAACCTCCTCACCCAACATGAAGAACTCTTCCACGTCTGCCAGTTGCTCCTGACGGTCACGGGTCAGCCCTGGGAGCCAGGTCACGGACCGGTGCCACCACTTGTCCATGAAATGCTGGAACTCCCATAGAAGGATGCTGTGCCGTTGAGAGTCCACGCCGGAACTGGTGAAGGGGACTGTTAGCCCGCCTCCGGCTACTATGAAAAGAAGGAGCGCGCTGAAAAGGGCAACAAGTGTCCTGCGGTTGGGTAGTCGTTGGAAAATGAAGGAAGCGAGCGCCGTCATGGGTTTGCCTCGACGTGAGAAAGCCAGTGCTGCATGTACAGCGTTGCGCCAGTTAGACGCTGTGTCTAAAGTAGCGGGCTAAGAGGTGATGTGGCGACGATACAGTGCAAGAGGGTGCCCAAATGGACCAGTTCAGCACCAACCGGCTACGCAACATTGTACTCCTGTCCCACTCCGGGGCTGGGGAAACCTCTCTGGCGGAGGCGGTGCTCTTAGCTACTCATACGGTTAGCCGTCTGGAAACAGACCAAGCTCAACATCCTGAATACTCGGAATTCCTGGGTGAACGCTGACTTGTATACGGCTCTCACGCAGGTCCGTGACCGCCTTGGCAGCCAGTGCGTTGCGCTAAACGTTCCCATCCCCAGTCAATCAAGAAGGGGCCTCATATGAGGCCCCTTCTTCTTTTCTCTATTCTTTATGTGAGCGGTGGCTAGCTCTTGCCCGCTCGTGACCACAGAGTGTGGAACGGGCCCTCACCTCGAATCATGGCTGCAAGGGAACGCCGCTCCCACTTCTTTAGCTCGTTCACGGCGTCTTGGCATGACGTGACAGCGTCCTTGAAGCCAGTCTCCACCACCCGTTGTACCATTCGGTCCCATATCTCGCTCCGGACTAGGGCGTCCACAGAGCCAGGCCAAGGTACGGCCACCATGTCTTTGGCGCGGGGCAGATTGGGTCGCTTTTGGTTCAACTGGCGCAACCTCCGCTCTGAGGAACCCAAGGGAGGGCTCACCATAATGAGTGGTGGGTCATCAGCCGTTGTGCGGTAGTCGTACACAAGACAT
>CAVOAJ010000184.1:0-3761 GCA_963693605.1 Dehalococcoidia bacterium
TCTCCCGGCTGTCCTTGGACCAGACCAGGATAAAGTCTGGATTGAACGCGTCCAACTCCGCACGGAGCTTCAGGTTCTGTTCAATCTGGTGGTCACGTGCTTTCTGACCAGTAGCCAAGCCTTCATCATTGCCCCACTCAGCCTGCATGGCTGCGGGCCAGTTCTTGGAATCTTTCAACGCGTCTGCCATGTGCGGACCGTTGAGCGAGCCCTTGAAGGGTCCGGTCATCTGCGGGTCCACCGCCCGTATTCGGGGAAAGTCGGTGGTACCTAAACCTAAAATCTGTCCCATACTGCCTCCTTAACTCGTCCAAAAGAGTGGCTTATACAATGCGCCAATGTATAGCCGCAGCAATCTTAGCGGCAGCCCCATGGAAATGCCAGCCCCACACGTCTGGCGGGGCGTTCTCATACTGGGTATAGTAGCTAACGCACCCTGTTTATATTTTCCGCACTCCCCTGCTGAGGACACCTTGAGCCAAGAGAGTAATCCGCGCCGTAAGCCTCGGGTTTTCTACGGATGGGTAATCGTAGGCGTCGTTGCAATGGGCAGCTTCACCCATAGCGCGGAGACCTTTCCCATTCTCAGCGTCTTCCTCAAGCCCATGACCGAAGAGTTTGGATGGAGCAGAAGTGCTTTCACTGGCGCAATGACCCTGGGCACCCTGCTGGCGGCGGTGATTGCCGTCTTCATTGGCCCGGTGCTTGATCGATTTAATCCTCGATGGCTCATGGCCGGTGCGTTCCTGGTAATGGGTGGCAGCTTCATCCTGATGTCCCAAGTCACGGAGCTCTGGCAGTTCTACTTGGTGCAGATTGCCAGTAGGGCTGTCCATATGGGGATTATCAGCGTAGCCATTGCGGTCATCATCCCCAAATGGTTTGTGGCCAAGCGAGGCAAGGCTGTGTCTATTGGCGCCATGGGCAACAGGGCTGGTGGTGTCGCGATACCACTCTTCACTCAAGCCGTGGTAAACGTTGCCAGTTGGCGGTGGGCCACCTTTGGCGTAGGGATACTGATACTCGTCGTCTCCGTTCTACCCTCCGCTCTCTTTCTGAAGCGCAAGCCGGAGGATATTGGGCAGTTGCCTGATGGTGTGTTGCCGGAGGAGATGGAAAGGGCCAAGCAACAGTCACCGGATGAATCTTCCAAGCCGAAGCGTCAGCAGCGACAGGATGTCTCCTACACGGTGCGACAAGTGGTGCGGATGCGCTCCTTCTACCTGCTAACCACGGCTTTTGCGCTGATGTTCATCATCAACCCCGCAACCAGCCTGCACACCATTCCCTTCCTCACTGACCAGGGTCTTTCCACCAAAGTGGCAGTGGCCACGGTTTCCACCTGGGCAGCCACGGGACTGATAGGGACGTTACTCGCCGGCTATATGGCAGACCACTTCAATTTGCGGGTCGTGGCCGGGACACAGTATGTACTGCTTGGCGTGTCCTTCATATTTTTGCAGATGGTGGACAGCGCTCCCCTGGCAATAGCATGGGGCCTCTACTACGGCCTCATCCAAGGCGGCACCTTCATTTTCCAACAAGTGATGTTGGCTGATTACTACGGGCGAGAGTCCCTTGGCGCAATCCGTGGGCTGGTCTGGCCCGTCCAGTCGGTGGCAAACGCCATAGGGCCTATTGCCGCAGCCTTTGTGTATGACCAGCGGCAAAGCTACACGTTGGCCTTCAATACATTCTTGGTTCTGGCGCTCATCGCAGCCACGCTGACCTACATGGCCAAGCCTCCTAAGGCGCCGGTCTCCACTACAACAGTTGCCGAAAAGCCCTAAGCCTTGCGGGTTTGCACGCACGTACGATAGAAGGTTTACTCAGCACGCAAGGCGTTCATCTTATTGCGGCGAACTCCAGTCAGCGCGTCTGCCCACAACGGCCAGCAACCTGGTCTGCAGGTCTGCGTCGTTCGCTATGGGAACGCCCGACCCGAAGGCTCCGCTTCGCTGCAGGATTTTCTCCATTGGAGCCACAATTTCATAGCAAGCCTGAGCCAGATCAGGGTCCAACGTCGCATTCTGGCCGGAACCTTTTGCAACGTCCCATCCATGTATTACCGTATCAATGAAAAGTTCGGTCGCGTATCTAGAACCAGGTGCGTCGCCACCACCCAGATGGCAAATGAACTCCATGGCGCCAGGAGCCTCAATGGCAGTCCTCGCAGGCCCTGCCGTGTCAACATACGCCTTGATGGGGTCGTCACCAGTCAGGTCTCCATCCAACCTCCCATCCACTTCCGCAATGGTCTTTCCTGCAAACAACTCGGCTACCCAGGCGTTCTCACCAATAAGATGGTTCACCAGCACGCGCAGGTTCCACTCCGTGCAAGGTGTGGCGTTGTCCCACAGGCCCGGCTCAATGTTCTCAATTATTCGTAGTGTGCTGGATGTAGCTGCAAGGTACAGCTCTTGAATCCGGTCTGATGATATCGTTGTCATGGTTTCTCCTGAATTGATCGGCGGCTTCTCACCGTGCGGCGCTACCATAGCAATTCATGCCAGAGCTGACTACGCTAAAAGCCTTCCATTGACAGGCACGCCTCGCCTCCCTACGATGCCCCCACTTTCAGGATACGCTCTCTAGGAGGGATCATGGACTTCCCTGTTATCGATGCTGATGGCCACGTTATGGAAGACGACTCTATGCTGGACTTTATCCAGCACCGTAGCATCACTGTGCGGCGTGTCGGGGACCTCTATCCTGGCTTAGACTTCTTACACAATGACGGCCATCTCCACAGAACGCCGGATGCCTTTGGCGGCGGCAAGCCAGTCGGCCCAGACGAATGGGTGGACTTCCTAGACTATTCAGGCATGGAGGCTGCTGTCCTCTACCCTACACGGGGACTTCAATTTGCCAACATTCAGCATCCAGACTGGGCCAGCATAGTAGCTCACGGCTACAATAGTTGGCTGCATGACCGCTACCTCAAGCGTAACCCCAAGTTCAAAGGCATGGCGCTGGTACCTCTCCAAGACGTCAGCCAAGCAGTCATTGAACTGCGCCGCGCCGTCACGGAACTCGGCATGGTGGGTGCCATGATCAACTCTCGCGGCTACCCGCTGGACCTTGGTCACCCCATGTACTGGCCGCTTTACGCTGAAGCTGAAAAGTTGGGTTGCGTCATTGGCGTACACGGTGGTGCACATCACAGCCTGGGCATAGATAGCCTGGGCCACTTTGTACCCATTCACGGCTTGGGTCACTCCTTTGGGCTGATCATTGCCCTCTCAGGCATGGTCTATCACGGTGTTTTTCGGCAATTCCCCAAGCTCAAAGTGGGCTTCATGGAAGGCGGTTCTGGTTGGGTAACGTTCTGGATGGATCGCATGGAACGCTCCCACGCATACTTTGCTGACGCAGACTATTTGGGCCGGTACAAGGGCCCAACGCCGGATGAGGACCCGGCTGACTACTTGTCCAACGGCAACATCTGGGTGGGGTGTGAAGGCAGCGAGAAGGGGTTGGGCTATCAGGTGCAACGCGCCGGGGCGCAGCATTTCCTTTTTGCCAGCGACTTCCCTCACGAGATAGGCAAGGACCAGATTAAGCATGAAATAGAAGAGATTGACGAGCGGGACGACCTTACGGACGATGCCAAAGCGGCCATCCTGGCTGGCAACGCTCGCGCGTTCTATAACTTCTAAGCATACGTGGAGAATGGGAAGTAGCGTGCAGGTGGCATCTAGCCGTTCCGCCAGCCAAAGCCGGACACCATGCCACGTACGTAGTTAATCTGACCGCTGTGC
>CAVOAJ010000185.1:0-3749 GCA_963693605.1 Dehalococcoidia bacterium
CCAGACGTCGTCCTCTTAGACATGAAGATGCCAGAGATGAGCGGGCAGGAACTATGGCAGGTGCTGGAGGCATCGCGGCCCGACCTGTTGGCCAAGGTTATCTGGGTCACTGGCGCTGCCGTTGACCCAATTATTGAGGCATTTATCGAGTCAACGGGAAGGCCAGTCCTCGATAAGCCTTTTAATCTCGAAGACCTTGAGAGGGTCGTTGCTGAGGTCTTCGACGCCAATCGGGCCGGGTAAACCACTTGGGAGAGCGGGTGAAGAACGAAGGAGGTAGCCACACCTTCTGCGCGTAAGCGGCACGGGGATGTTGCATGGACGGCGTCCGACACCGTCAGCAGAGGCAGGTGGGGCCTCTTTTACACGACCTTGGGTATAACCTCTTCGCCAAATTGCTGTATCTGCTCGAAGAGTAAAGAGTCCGGGAATCGAAAGCGGAAGTCGTCGATGCCTGCCTCTCTGTAAGTCTCGATTGTCTCTATGACCTGCTCTGCGCTGCCGTAGACGTGCGGGCCTGTCAGGTAGGATGGTCCTCGCGCCACATGGGCTCTGGCCTGTTCCACCGCCTCGTCTCCTAGCGCCGCTCCGCCGTTGAGCGCCCGACGTATGACCAATGGGTCCCTGCCAGCCTCCTCGGCGCCCTGCTCAAGCTGCAGCACCAACCCTCGCAACTGTTCAAGGGACTCGGGCCAACCCTGGTTTTTCATCCATGCGTCAGCGTTGCGCCCGGTGAAGCGCATCATCTGCGGGCCCATGGCTGCTATGCCGATAGGGATATGCCCATCTGCCGGGTGAATCCCAATGCTGGCATCACTCACCGAGTGGACCTGGCCCTCGTAAGTGAAGCTGTCATTTGCCCACATGCCCCGCATGATGTGCACGGCATCTCTAAGACCGGCGAAGGACCATGGCGCGTCTCCGAACGGGATGCCATACGATTCAAAGTGCTGTCGCTGGGCACCTGCACCCAGGGTCAGTTCCAGTCTGCCCGGCCCCAGTATGACATCCAGGGTTGCGGCCATCTTTGCCATCAACGCAGGGTTGCGGAAAGGTACATTGAGGCTGGAATGAGTCACTACAACCTTGGACGTCTGCACGCCAACGGCCGTTATGGCCGTCCATGCCTCCGGCGCTGACTCAGGCGGTCTGTCAGAGAAGGCCACCACATCAAAGCCGTAGCGTTCTGCCGCGAGGCATATCTTCAGTGACTCCGCGAAGCTGCGCGCCCCAATGTTGACGCCGAACCGAACGCGATTCCGTGTCCTTGTCATCAAGCCCTCCTGTCCAACAACCGGCGTATCGCTATCATCGTGCTAGGAACCGGCTCAGGCAGGAGCGGGGATGCGCTTTCCGTTGATGATCATGCTCCCATCGGGAAACTTTAACGGCGTTGCGCCGCCGCCTTGCATCATCTCAGCATGGACTGATTTTGAGACCGGGGCGAGATGGGCGATAGACCGCCAGTTTCGGCCTTCGTCAGAAGACCAGACAACTTCGCCATCGGTGGTGGCGGCAAAGAGTGACACCACACCGGCTGCCTCCTCCAACACGAAGGCCTCAATGCTTCCGTGGAAGCGGTCTGGTATGCCGTTCATACAGGACTGCCAGGTACGGCCACCGTCGTCGCTACGTGCAATCTGGCCCCCGGCCACTTCATGCTCTTCTATCCATGACCGCGGCCCTTTCCGGGAGGCACAGAGGAACATCGTGTCCGGGTTGCTTGGTAGGTAGACCATGAGGTCAGGGTATTCTCCGATGTGGTTACCCTTGGACAGCAACTGCTCCCACGTCTCGCCCCCGTCGGGGGACTCGTACACCCCTATGCCACCCGACAGGTACACTCGTTCCGGGTTGTGTGGATGGACAATCGTGCGGTGTGCATCTAGGTGGGGCACCGTCAACTCACGGAAGGTTTGGCCGCCGTCCGTGCTCTTGTGCAGCCCACCAACCTCCACGCTCACGTACAGGGTGACAGGGTTGCCCGGTGCGAAGGAGATGTGCTTGGTGTGCGCCGCAAAAGGCTCCGCAGCGAAGCGCCACTTGGGCAGTGACGGCGCTGTGAGCAGGGCAGGGAGTTCCGACCAGTGCGCACCGAGGTCATCACTAAAGTAAAGGTGTGCTGGCTCAGTGCCTGCATACACCCGGACGCCTGAGGGCAACGCAACCGTGGCAACGCTGAAGACGCTGGTCACATCCAATCCGGTGTTCCGCAGCTCCCACGTCCGTCCGTTGTCCACGCTTGCAAAGATACCCGTCCGATACGCCCCAGCGAACCATGTGCCGCTTACGGGCTCAAAGGTGAGTGCGTGGATGTGATGGTCTTCAAGCGCCCGGTGGGCGACCTCCCAATTACCACTTCCGTCGTGTCGCAGTACCGCTACCCCTTCCACCGTCCCTACCAGTAACTCCTGGGAGGTTGCAGACCCGGTATAAACAGTTAACCCACCATGGGAAAGGCTTACGCTCATCTAGTCCTCCTCATTCGGTTCCCTCCATGCATTGCAAGGGTGTTCCAGTATCTCTGCGCCCAAAACATGAGTGTCTAATATCGCACTGATTAACAGACAGGCGCCAGAGTAAGAGCCAAAAGTACCACTTGGTTTCACGGCGCGTCAAAGATGGTACTGCATGGCAACCGTCACCAGGGAGCGCTCCTCTTCTTGACCGTCACGTACTTGTGCAACGTCGCTTTGCCGACCTTCGCTCCAGGTGGCGGTTTGACTTCCATTGCGCCTATGGTACGGTAGCGCGCGGATTCTAAGGCGCTAGGTATGTTCTGAGGAGGACAACATGGGTGCAATACTCGGGTTGGGGACCACTGACTTTCCAATGATACGTTTAGCTGACGGCTCACTGACCGGTGTGCTGGATGCGGCACTCAAAGGTGAGCACTACACAGAAGAGACTAAAGACCAGTCCAAATGGCCTGAGCCCATGCGGAAAGAGCTAGGTGACGACCATGGCGTGAAGACGGGCGCTGAGAAGCGCACACGTCAGATTGAGCAGTTCCGCAAGCTGCGGGGCGCATTGGACGACTTCAAGCCGGACCTGATACTCATCTGGTCCAAGGACAACCGGGAGAGCCTGAAGAACTTTGCTCTGCCGCCATTCTGGGTGCAGGCGTATGAGAAGGTGGACGTGAAGCTCTTTCAGGTGTTTGGCAACACTAACAATTTCTTTGGTGAGGACCCTGAGCGGGTGGACACCATCGCGGGCCATCCAGGAGCGGCGAACCTCCTCATCAATGGCTTGCAGGATGAAGGTTTCGACGTGACCTATGCGCGAGAGCCGATGCACCCCAACGGGCTGGGCCACACCTTCTGTGGCATCATCACCCATCTGGATTGGGACAAGCGTGAATTCAAGACACCGGTAATCCCTGTGTCCATGAACCAGTTTGCAGACCGCATACGGCTGCCAGATGGTCTGGCACCCATAGACCCGGCGGCGCCACGGCCCATGACGGCCAAGCGAGCCTTTGAGCTAGGACGGGCCACCGCCCGCATCTTCAAGGCCAGCCCGTGGCGTGTCGCCATGGTGGCCGGTGTTGGCTGGTCTCACGCACAGAACACAAGCTGGGACCGCCAGTGGGTGCATCCTGACATGGAGGGCGACCGCAGGTTCCACGACCAGTGGGTGAACAACAAGTTCGACAAGTGGAGCGACATCACCCCTGAAGAGCTTGAGGAGACAGGCAACTGGGAGTTGCTGTCATGGATTGCCCTGGCTGGCGCTATGACAGAGGT
>CAVOAJ010000186.1:0-3729 GCA_963693605.1 Dehalococcoidia bacterium
CCAAATACTCCTGCCACCTTGAAAATTATTATAGGCATTACGTACAAACAATATCGAGACAAAAGCAACGCATGCTTGAGGAAGCCGGTGGGCAACAGCCAGTAGGCCTGCTATTCAAATCTTACAAAGTAGGCTGGCGTGGGCTTTGCCCATACCTGTTTAACCCTTCACCGCCTTGTAGGGCTGCCCATATATACAGAACTATTAAAGGAATAATCAGGAAGGAAGCAAACAACATCAACTGCCACCATCCAGTTCTGTTGATATCGTGAAGCCTCCTGGCACCTAGCGCGAGTGAGGGGATTAATGTACCGAATTGAAACAAGGTGCTAAGCAAGTCACCTACTCCTACCACAAAACTGGCTACCCCCAGTAGCAGGTTGCCAAGCAAGACAAACAGCGCCCACCACCAAAATTCTGCCCTTGTCGACCTGCCTTTGAACTCAAAGTATTTCTGGAAGCCAAGCCTAACCGCTACTACGAGATTAACCCTGCCATATGAATCGGGCCATATTCCCGTTGCATACTCAAGCAGCGAAAAACCACACGTGCCGCAAAAGTGAGCGCCTGCTGGATTATCGTTTCCGCATTGTGTGCACTGCATGTTAATTACCTTAGTTACCGCTGCAGAGTGCGATAGGACATGATAAAGACCGGCCTTTATTATGGCAATCAGTAGGCTTGCCCACCGTTGATTGGACGATGATGCTTGGGCCTGTAGACGCTATCTGGGCTTGTAGCGCGGCCACCTGCTCCGTCAGGGTCTATCTGTAAGGCGTCGTAGTCTTCCTGGGAGACATCTCCTGAGCTACACGCTGAGACCACTAGCAGAATCAGAATTGATACGATGAATGGGAGACCGCGCCGAATCCGACTAACCATGGCACACCTCCTTAATTTATCCAACTGCATGCGACAATCGCAGCTATGTACCGGCCCTTTGAAGCTTCGCCCGTTTGCGGCGTGAATTGATTGTCGGGTAGATGAATGCCATGCCCATAAAAAGGCAGGACTAGCCTGCGCAAAATGTGTGAAGGTAATCACATGGTGCGTCAGGCGATGCTTGCGCGGCTTTGATTTGAACGAATTGTGACGTGCAGCACGACAAAAAAGGAGCCCTCCACTGGAGGGCTCCTTTTTTGTCGGATAGGGGAGATACTTACGCTGGGACACCCGCCAGCCCAAAGACACGTAGCGCGTTGTCACGCGTCATCTTGCGGCGGACGTCATCCGCCACGCCATTGAAGTCGCGCTCTACCACCACCTGTGAGTTGGGCCACGTGGACGCGTTGTGTGGGTAGTCAGAGGCAAACGCCAGATTTTCCACCCCAATGATGTCTCTGTTATCCACGGTGCCGGGTTCGTTCATGTACGTGACCATGACCTGCCGGTGGAAGTAGTCAGTGGGCTCCATGGAGAGCCTAGTGGGGAAGCTGGACGGCCGGGTGCGGATGGCATTGTCCAATCGTTTGAGGAACAACGGCACCCAGTCCGTGTGGTTCTCTGCGGAGATGAACCTGAGCTTGGGAAAGCGCTCCATAACGCCGGACAGGATTAGCATGCCCAGGGTGCGTTCTATCTCATGGTGCCTGGTGAGCCATCCCAGGGACGAGTGTTCATCCCAGTAGTTGATGATGAGTCGGCTCTCAGCGCCGCCGGTGATCTCATGCAGCACAATGGGCATTTCCAGTTCCTGCGCGGTGGCCCAGAAGGGGTCATAGACCGTGGAGTTGTACCCGGGGGCGCCCTCCGGTGGTGAGAGCCAGACCATGGCGCCACGCAGGCCCATGCCCGCCGCGCGACGTAGCTCCTGGCATGCTAGGTCAATGTCATACAGCGATATGAGAGGGAGGCCAATCAGCCGGTCCGGCGCATAGCTGCAGAACTCCGTGAGCCAGTCGTTGTACACGCTGAAGCAGGCCCGCTGGAGTGCAGCGTCCTTCATCCAGAACAGTCGGAAGCCCAGCGTGGTGTGCAGAATCTCACCGTCCACCCCGTCAATGTCCTGGTCCTTCAATCGGGCTACTGGGTCCCAACCGCCGGGGAGGGCATCGATATAGCCTCGCCCCGCCTTCTCAAATTTGCTCTTATCGTCTTTGCCTGCCGCCGCCAGCCCAACCGAGACGGGGTGTGGCGGAAAGTTCTCGTAGAGGAAGAAGTCTTCCATCTTGCCGTCGCGCTCCAGGGTTTCCACACGAGGTGCGCGGAAGCGGAGCGACGTGTCCAGCCGCTTCACCCAGAGGTCGGGCGGTTCGCTAACGTGGGAGTCGCTGGAGAAAATCTTGTAGTCCGGCATGAGAACCTGCTTTCCGGCTTCGCAGCCTGGTGGGCGTGATTCCCTAAGATATACCCCTAGTGGCCATGGAATTGCAATACGTCAGGGGCCTTGGGCAGCGCTTAGTCGCCGGAAAACTAGCAGGAGATAGACATATTCTGCTGCCCAGAGACACTGGTGGTTAGCGGTTGCGTTTCAGCACTCGAATGGCGACAGGCTCTTGTTTGCCAGCCAGCTCAACGGTGCGTTGCTCTGCCACGGGGTACTCGTTGGCCACCTCTTGGTACAGCGCTTCGCTGAGCACAATCTCGCCCGCTGCTGCTTGTGCCTGGAAACGCGCGGCGGTGTTGACCACGTCACCTAACACCGTGAAGTCGTGGACGCCATCGCCGCCAATTTTGCCCACGTAGGCTGTGCCTGCCTGCATTGCTATCCGGTGGTACTGGGGGCCAGAGGCTGGCACAAAGAAGGCCATAACCTCATCACCAATCATCTTGTCGATGATGGCATGGCGGCCTACCAGTACACCTCGTGCGGCTTTATAAAACCTGTTGAGGAGTGCGGCAAACGCAGTGGCGTCCATGCTCTCAGCCAGTGACGTAGAGCCGCGCACGTCCGCAAACATTACGGCAATGTCTACTTCCGCCCCACCCGGGGGGCAGAATGTCGCCTCAGAGGTTGCAGAGGGTGGGATTTTTCCGAGAAGGCTTGTGGCCCGCCAGCCGGACGATCGTGCCGGCAAGTCCATCGAAATGGACGCTACACATAGAGCAGCGTGCATGGCTGGGCAGGACAGCAAGTTTGCTGCGGTGCCCGTGTAACAGTACGTCACGCCATAGCGCCTCTACCTCCGGGTCAACCTCTTCTTGGTCCGTGGTCATACTGCGGTGCTCCTAGCGTGTAGCTGGTCACAGCATACATCGCTCCATGGCACCTTGGGCGCGATACGACAGTCCTTGCCAGGGCTCTCCACCCTCTATATCCTCACCCGTGGGGTTCCAGCCAGCGAGGTTGGTCTCTTTATTACTTATAACCCGGGAGGGATACATTGACAGCTATCAGAGAAGCACACGTTGAGTGGAATGGTGACCTGGCATCAGGCACCGGAGCAGTGACCGCAAGCACGAGCCAGGCGTTCAGTGACCTGCCTGTCACGTGGGGTTCACGCACGCTGGAGCCTGACGGACGCACCAGCCCTGAGGAGTTGATAGCTGCGGCCCACGCCAGTTGCTACTCCATGGCCCTGTCTGGCGGCCTTGCCCGCGCAGGAACGCCTGGTGAACACCTGAGCGTTAGCGCCACGGTGACCTTTGACCAGGTGGACGGCAGTTGGACGGTGGTCTCCAGTGCACTCAAGGTCACTGGCAGAGTGCCTGGTGCAGATGCAGCGTCCTTCCAGCAGGCGGCTGAGGGCGCAAAAGACGGCTGCCCCATTTCACGAGCGCTCAAGGGCA
>CAVOAJ010000187.1:0-3703 GCA_963693605.1 Dehalococcoidia bacterium
CCGCATGGTGGAGACCGCCGTGGAGCGCTACGGGCGCCTGGACATCCTGGACAACAACGTGGGCATATCCATCCGTGCCGATGTGATTGAGGTCACAGAAGAGCAATGGGACCACATCATGGCCGTGAACGTGAAGAGCATCATGCTGGGCAGCAAGTACGCCATCCCGGCGATGATTAAGAACGGCGGCGGGGCCATCATCAACATATCCTCAATAGCAGGGCTGCGCGCCAACAGCAGCGCGCCCTACACCACCTCCAAGGCCGCCGTGGTGGGCATCACATTTGCCATGGCCGGTGACCACGGCAGGGACAACATACGTGTGAACTGCATAGCGCCAGGGCTGGTCTACACGCCCATGGTTGCACCACGCATGGACACAGACCTGCGGGAGCGCCGTAAGGAGGCCGCGCCTCTGGGCACGGAAGGCACCGCGTGGGACGTCGCGTCGGCAGCCGTGTTCCTCGCTAGCGACGAAGCCCGTTGGATAACGGGCGTGGTGCTTCCGGTGGACGCGGGCCTCACGGTCACGCACCCTCTCACCTACGGGCGACTGGGCCAGCAGCAGTACAGCTAACTGCTTACGAGAACTCCGGCATGACCTCAGCCGCGAACTGCTCCAGCATCGGAGTGTTCACCGGCCTGGGCCATGGAAAACTCAGGTGCGTAACGCCTGCCTCTGCCCACTCATGGAGCTTCTCCTTCACCTGGGCAACGGTACCCACCAGGTGATAGTCCCGCACCATAGACTCGTTGCCGTCGCGCTCGGCTAGGCGGCCCAACCGCTTGTACATAGTCGGCAGCACCGTAGCCTGTCGTTCAATAAACGTGCTAATAGTCTCTGTGTCGTTCGTCATGAAAATCTGGATCTGGCGGCTGCGTTGGAGGCTCGCAGGGTCGCGGTCAAGCTCACGACAGACTTCGTCCAGTTCCTTGTTCTTCGCAGCCATCTCACCAGGGAGGCCAAAGTAGTTCCAGTCGTCGGCCAGCTTCGCGGCCACGCGCATCATCTGCATGGAACCGCCCGCCACAAGGATGTAAGGGTGCGGCTTCTGGATGGGCTTGGGGTCAAAGGGCGCATCCTTCAACGTGAAGTACTTGCCTTCGAAGTTCGTCCGTTCATTCTTGAAAAGCTCGTGCATGATGGCCAGCGTCTCTTCGACACGTTCGACTCGCTCGTCATAGGGCGGATGGTCTATCCCATACGCCGTGTACTCATGCATATCCTCTACCGCAGTGCCTAAGCCGAGCATGGCACGACCGTTGGAGACCTGGTCCAGGGTGGCAATGCACTTTGCCAGGAGTACGGGGTGCCGGAACATCACCGGCGACACCATGGTGCCCAGCTTGATTTTGCTGGTGTGGGCCGCCAAGTTCCCCAGCACCGTCATTGCCTCAAGCATGTCGCTGGTCAGACCAATGGGCTGATGGGGCGTGAAGTGGTCAGAGACGTAATAGCCGTCAAAGCCCAGCCGCTCCGTGGCCTGACAAGCCTCCACCAGGCCTTCAATGGTCATGCCCGCCGCGCCGCCAAGACTAAAGGTAATCTTTCCGTTGGCCATGGTTCCTCCCGCGCCCGTGACTTCCTGAGCGCGATGGGCAGTATAGCACCGGAAACCCAAGACTCTCTGGCCGTGGCCATTGCAGTTGCGGACGCCTGTGGGGCTCGCGTGAGTGAACTCCCCATCACCGCTGAAAAGGTGTGCATCGGAGCATCACTTCAACGCCCCACTGAGGCCAACTCTAGCTTGCGATATGGCCACGTTGTGGGCCTGCATGGTGCGTGCTAAAGTGTGGCCTCTCATTGGCATGCGACTTAAGGAGGCCACCTTGGGGAACTTCTACGACGAGTTGTTGGGCGCTTGGGACAAGACGAACGCCGCAAAGTTAAAAGCTCGCAAATACATCCACGAGGACGAAATCGAATGGGTCTCCACTCCACAGGATGAGAAGATTGGCCTGCTGGTGGCGCCAGAGACCGGCTTTGAGACCTGGGGAACGGAGTCAGCAGTCGCGGAGATTGCTCCCGGCTGGAACACCGGCAAGCATGTCCACGGTGAAGAGGGCCTCTACATCACCCAGGGTGAAGGCTTCAGTGTTATCAGCGGCAAGCGGTATGACTGGGCCAAAGGCACCACGCTATGGATTCCCTTCGGCGCGGAGCACCAACACTTCAACACAGGTGACGGCCCAGCTCGCTACTACTCGGTCACATGCTCCCATCTAGAGCAGTTCCTGGGCATTTTCAAATTGGAGCAACTTGAGACATGCGGCCCCACGGACAACATTGTGGACGCGCCAGTCTCTGCCGACGGCTTTGATGATAAGGGACGCCGCCTCCGTTTATGGTGGGATGAAGCGCCACAGGTCCGCTCCAGTGAAGACGACCGCGGTCTCAAGCGGGACCCTGAGGCGCCCCTGCTGGCTGATGAAGCCTTTGACACCACCATGAACACACACCATTCGCTCATGATTCACTTCATGAGGGGCAACGGCTTCCAGAACAAAGAATTGGAGATCAGCGGCATCCTCTCTGATGACCCACACACCCACGGCGGGCGGCACGCCCATATGGAGGCCATCCTCTACATCCTTCAGGGTGAGGGTTACAGCATAGTGGACGGTGAGAAAATTCCGTGGAGACCAGGAACGTGCTTCCACGTACAGGGCCCCCAGACCATGCACCAACACTTCAATGAGAGTGATGTACCGTCACACATGCTGCGGACTGCGCCTGGAATCCGCATGAATTTCTTCCAGAAGATTGCTGAGGAGCGCTTCCCGTACCTGTGGTTTGAGTCTCACGACCACATCCACTAGCGCCAAGACCCATAGATTATGAAACGGCCCCAGCCTTTTTAAGGCTGGGGCCGTTAGGTGTTCCGCGTAATTGTCAGAAATGCTTAGGTTGATGTCAGGGTCAGGCGGAACACCTAACCCTCCGTGGCGTACCCGTCAGTCCATCCCTAGGAGTGTCCTCGTCGATGTCCAAGCTCTCATCAGTCACGTCCGCAATATAGGGTGATGACCGCAGCCGCTCAACCATCGGGTGATTTGAGCCGTTTCTCAGTCTATTATGCGGTTGAATCATCCGTTCGGGTGACGGTGCTGGATTACTGATGGCGACAAAGAGGCACAAATCTCGGTAGCAGTTCACAGCGAATTTGCTCAATGCCGTTCTCTATTCAGAAAAGGAGAGGAGGGGCGATTGGGCTAGCGGGCAGGTTTCGAGAACGCGGGGATGACATGCTTCCCAAAGAGCCGCATGGAGTTCATCTCCTTCTCAAAGCCCATGCCCGCAATGCCATGGCTGGCGCAGAAAAGGTCATAGCCAATCAGCGCCTGTTGCTCTTTAAGCTTGCGCACCACCGTGTCTGGGCTGCCAATGATGGCCAATCCGTTCTCTATCCAGAAGTCGTAGGAGCTAGCCATGCCTTTAAATACACGCAAGCGTTCTTTCAGGTGCGGCATGCTCTCATCATCATTCCCCACGCCAAGTAACTTGGATTTGCCGAAGCCTACGCGGGTGTTATCTACAAACTCTCTGCCCAAACGGCGGTCGTTAAGCAAGTGCGGCTCCGCCTCCTCACGCGCTTTCTCATCTGTCTCAGCAACGTGGACAGTCCGCATGAGGAATGATCGGGGCATAGGCCCTTGGTGACCTGACTCCGCCCAGACCTTTCGGTAGTGAGCCAGCTTCTCT
>CAVOAJ010000188.1:0-3663 GCA_963693605.1 Dehalococcoidia bacterium
AGGGATGGTAATGATTCAAACGGCGTTCTGGTTGGGACGGTTGTCACCGGGTTCTGCACGGTGGGGGTCAGTTCAGGATGTTGATACAGTCCGCTGGTATCGGGTGCGGGGGACGTGGTGCAGCCTGCCCCTATTGCGACTGCAAATATGATGAACGACCAAATGGCGATGGGTGTTTTGTAGTTACCTAGGCTCATTCGGTTACATTACCGATGCAGGCGCAAAAGCACAAGAACGATTCTGCAAGCAACCTGGGACCAGCCAATCGGTAGCCTTCACCCCTTCCGCCAAGTAAGCTACGGCAGGCTCACTAGTCTGCGCATCACCAAAGGACCACAGCCAATGGACTGGGCTGTTTTAGCAATACTCCACTCCGCCGCTCAGGGGTGGATTAGCATTCTGGACAAGTACAACGTATCCCGCCTGGTGCGGGACGTGCGTACGTACTACCTCTTGATGGGTACGCTCAGCATAGCCATCGGCGTCGTGGTAGCCATCGCCGCGCCACTGCCGGACGGCGTCTCCTGGGTGCCCGTGGCCAAGGGAGCGCTCGGCAGTGTGGCCCTCGGCGGTGCGCTCATGCTCATGTTCCTGGTCTACCGCACCCATGAGGTGAGCCGGGTGGTGCCCATCACCCAGAGCTATCCCATATTTGTCGCCATCATAGCGACGCTCTTCCTCGGCGAGTCGTTGAATTTCATCCACTGGGGAGCAATCCTACTCACGGTCGCAGGGGTGGTGCTCATCTCCTTCCAGCGCGTGCCAGGTAAAGGCGGCATACCGCTGGGCAGACCCTTTGTGCTCATGACGCTGGCCAGTCTGGGCATAGCCATATTCAACATTCTGAGCAAGTCCGCGCTGGCTGACATATCCGTCTGGAACATGTACACAATCAACAACCTGGGCGTGGGGTCCGCGTTCATCGTGATGTCGCTGAAACGGAGCGTGGTGCAAGAGGCGCTCGTGGTGGCGAGGCGACCCACAGGCGTGTTGTTGATTGTCGCTGTGCTGGGTGTCAATTTTGTTGGAGCAACGCTCCTCTTCTCCGCGTTTGAAGTGGGGCCCGTATCGTTGATATCAACCATCGCAGGCACGCGGCCAGTGTTCGTTTTCGCATATACGGTGCTGCTCAGCCTGGTCGTGCCAAAGTTCCTTCACGAGCCGCTGACGCCACGAGTGCTAGCGTTGAAGTCAGCGTCGATTGCCCTGATTGTGGGAGGAGGGAGTGTGTTGGTGTTGGCGTAGACCTCTGTGTTGCACGCAATCAACGGCTGCTGCCCAACATGCCGCTGGCTCTCAGCAGGCTTACGGAGTAGGCTGCGGCTCACCACTCCCCACACTGGAGGCCGCCTGTGGACTGGGCGACTCTCGCCTTCCTGCACACCGGGCTACAAGCCTGGGTAAGCATCCTAGATAAATACAACGTGTCCCGCCTGGTGCGGGATGTACGCACGTATTACCTCATGCTCGGTGTTCTCAGCCTGGGCTTTGGGATTGTGACCATAGTCCTTTTCCCTGTGCAGGACGGGGCTCCCACAACCGCCATTCTTCTTGCAATCGCCTCTGGTCTGGCCAGAGGCTCCGCCCTCATGATCACGTTCATTGTCTACCAGACTCAAGAGGTGAGCCGGGTGGTGCCTGTCACCCAGAGCTTCCCTATCTTTGTCGCAATCATCGCCTCCATCTTTCTTGATGAAATTCTGGGGCCTTTGGAATGGGGCGCCATCCTCGTGACCGTGGCGGGTGTGGTGCTGATTTCGTTCCAGCGCGTGCCAGGGAAAGGCGGCATCCCCTTGGGGTTGCCGTTCCTTTTCATGGTGGGCATCAGCTTGCTGCTGGCCCTCTCCAGCGTGCTAAGCAAGGCGGCTCTAGCAGATATTTCCGTCTGGAACATGTACTCCTTCACCATCATCTTTGCAGGCGGAAGCTTTTTGACCCTGGGCCTGAGGGCGCACACCATCAGGGAAGCGCTGGCACTGGTGCGTACGCCACGAGGAGTGCTGCTGCCCATCACGGTTATGCTCGTCACACTGGGAGGCAACCTGCTGCTGTTTTCATCGTTTGAACGCGGGCCGGTATCGCTGGCATCCACCATCGTCGGCACCAGGCCACTGTTCGTGTTCATTTACAGTGCGCTGATTACCTGGCTCTTTCCACGGGTGATGTATGAACCACTGACCCCCAAGGTGGCGATGGTTAAGCTGGTGTCCATAGCGCTGATTGTCAGTGGCGGGGTGACGCTGGCGCTACGGTAGGTGCTTGGCCTGTGTGTGACTCCCCTGCCTCGCCTCACGCTCTGGTAGTATCAGACCACTTTATTTGGAGATATAGCCTTGGTCACCGTGGCCCAACAGGCCCAAGAGTACATGGCAGCCCACGCGCTGGATGCCTGGCTTATCTATGACTATCAGGGCATGAATCCCGCCCTGGAAGACGTGGCAGGCCCGCTCCATCATGTGACGCGGCCCGTATTTGCACTGATTCCCAGTGATGGACGCCCCGTGCTTCTGACACATGCCGTCGACGCAGGGCGCTTCAGCCTGGGCGATGCCTGGGAGGTACGCCGCTACGCTGGTCGTGACGACCTGCAATCACACCTGAAGGAATTGCTGCCTCCCTTGCGACGCATCGCCATGGAGTACTCGCCTCTAGGCGCGCTGCCCCGCGCCTCTCGCGTGGACGGCGGCACTTTAGAAATGGTGCGTTCCCTGGGGCCGGAGGTCGTGCCGTCAGCGGATCTAGTGCAATACGCGACGCAACGTTGGAGTGATAAGGGACTTGCCACGCACCGTCGCGCCGCCGATGCCCTGGGCCGCATTGTGCTGGAGGCGTTTGAGGAGATAGGCCGCAAGGCTGGCACGGGCTTCACGGAGTACGATGCCGCCGAATTTATACGCGCTCGCTTTGCTGACGAGGGCCTGTGGGCGGACACAGGCCCCGTGGTGGCAGCCAACGCCCATGCATCGGATCCGCACTTCGAGCCAACCCCAGAGCTGAGTGTGGCGTTCCAGCGCGGCAACTGGGTGCTCATCGACCTCTGGGCGCGAGACCCCGCTGCCGATGGCCTATTCGCCGATATCACGTGGGTGGCCTACCTGGGCGACTCAGTCCCGCAAAAACACCGCGAGGTGTTCAACGTGGTGACGGGCGCACGGGATGCGGCCGCTGATTTCCTCACACAAGCAATCGCCAACGGTCACGCCGTCCAGGGCTGGGAGGCCGATAAGGTGGCCCGCGACTACATCACGGAGCGTGGCTACGGCGACTCTTTCACACACCGATTGGGCCACAGCCTGGGTCGCGTTGTCCACGCGGGCGGCGTAAATCTGGACGGCCTAGAGACCCATGACACCCGGAGCTTCATTCCGGGGCTGGGCTTCACCATTGAGCCAGGGGTGTACCTGCCAGAGTTTGGCGTGCGCTCTGAAATTGACCTGTACCTTGGTCAAGGCGGGTTGGAGATAACCACCCCCGTCCAGCATGACGTGGTGTTGGTCTAACCCATGCAAAGTTCACCTAAGCCACGCTTTCGTCTCCCCTTCTACTATGGCTGGCTCATTGTGCTGGGCGGTGCCGTGGGCGGCTCATTCATGCTTGGCAGTGCCCAGTTTGCCACTAGCACCTTCCTTGTCCCCATGCAGGAGGAATTAGGCTGGAGCCAGA
>CAVOAJ010000189.1:0-3645 GCA_963693605.1 Dehalococcoidia bacterium
TAAGCGGTCTGGCGGTCCTCAGGCTACTGAGCAGCGGCCTCTGGGTGTACGGCAGGAGCACATGGCTGCTGCCTCTTGAGCGAGACCTATCGCTTGACCGCGCGTCCATCTCTCTCGTCTTTACTGTGGGCACCCTCCTTATAGGTGTTACTGGTTTGCTGGCTGGCTGGCTTGCAGAGCGGCTTGGGCCTCGCCTGTTCATGACCATATCGCTGGCGGTGGCCTCCTCCGGGTTCTTCTTACTAGCCGTTGCAAGTAGCCTCTGGGCGCTGGCGCTCATTGCCATACTTCCCTTGGGAGTGGCTTTCAATTGGGGCGCAGTCCAGGGTCCTACTGCTATCACCAACAACTGGTTTGAACGTAAAAAGGCCTATGCGCTGTCGTGGCTGAACGTTGGCAACGGGCTTGGCGGGTTCATTGTGCCGGTGCTGGCGCTCACCATCGCGTTGATGGGATGGCGGTGGGCGGCGGTTTTCAGCGGCATCGCCCTGCTTGCGGGCAGCTTGGCAGTGACGTTCATGACGCGGAACACTCCTGAGGAGATGGGTTTGCTTCCTGATGGGGCCACGGCTGTCCCTGTCGCGAATGGGGCTGACACGGCACCTGTGGTCGCCACCGGCAAGACGCTGAAAGAGGCGCTGCGGAGCCCTATCTTCTGGGCCATGCTCATGGGAAGCCTGCCCATGCTCTTTGTGCAGCAGACCGTGAGCATTCATATGGTGCCGATATTTGTGTGGAAGGGCATATCTGAGGCTGCTGGTGCTGGCCTGCTGGGCTTCTACGCGTTAATGGCCGTGCCACTGGTGGTGTTGGTAGGCCGCGCGGCTGATCGCTTTGGCGGGTCGCAAGTGATGATAGTCATGATTGTGATGTTGCTGGCTGGCCTGTTCACGCTCATGGTCAGTTCATCCTACTGGAGCTATGCCCTGGCGGTAGCGCTCTTGGCTCCGGGGGCCACCTTCTGGCCTGTGCTGTGGGCAACCATAGGCAGGGCTTTTGGACGGAAGCATTACAACGTTATACGGGGAACCAGCTATGGCATGATGATGACCATCAGCGCGGGGACCCCCTGGGTGGCGGGCATCATATTCACCCGTACCCAGAGCTATTACCTAATGCTATGGGTGCTGGTGGCGGCCTGTTCACTGGGCATAGTGGGTGTTCTTTTGGCTATGTTAGTGCAGTCGACTTCAGCAAGGCGAGAGGCTAAATAATGGAAACTCTGCAGCCTTCCAAGCGTAAACTGCCCTTCTTTTATGGTTGGGTCATCGTCTTCATCTCGGCAGTCTTCGGCTCCTTCATGGTGGGGGGCGCGCAGTTTGCCACGGGTGCGTTCAAAGAGTCCATGCAGGACTCGCTGGGATGGAGCAGCTCCCTCATTTTTGGAGCGCTGACCATGCGGTGGATTATCTCTGGCGCGCTGCAGCCCTTCTTTGGCCCCTGGGCAGACAAGGAACGTGCGCCCCGCATCCTGCTGCCTCTTGGCGCTGTGCTGATGGCCGTGTCCTTCATGGCTATGAAGTGGGTGGACAGCGTGTGGGCGTATTACTTCTGGTACGGGTTTGTGGGCGCCGTGGGCATGACTCTTGCAAACAACGCTTTCACTGACCCGGCGGTGTTCCACTGGTTCATACGTAAGCGTCCCAAGGTAGTCATGTGGTCCAACGTGGGGCCAGCCACAGGCCCGCTGCTGTTTCCCGTGGCGTTGCTATGGCTCATCAATACGTTCACTTGGCAGGAGGCCTGGCTCTGGTTTGGCGTGGGCTCCTTGCTCATCCTCATGCCTTTGGCCCTGATGTTCCGTACACGCCCGTCACACATGGGGCTGTTGCCTGATGGAGATACACCAGAGGAGGCGGCAGCGATAGCGAAAGCTGCGGGCAATAGGCCGCCCGAATTCAGCTTCACCCTCCGTGAAGCCCTTAGGACTCCAGGCTTCTGGTTCCTGACCCTAGCCTTGACCCTTGGTATGTATGCAGTGCCGGGCTACCAGGCCCATTGGATACCCTACCTCCAGGACCAGGGAATTGGCGCCAGCGTTATAGCCTCCGGCCTGTTTACTTACGGCATCTTCACCGTGGTGGCGCGGTTCTGGTGGGGGTTCCTATCTGACCGCTTCCCGTTGCGCTGGACGGCAATGATCCAAGGCTTTATCACGTCGCTTACCGTTGTTTTATTCCTGTTCGTTGATAGCACGCCAATGTTGTTTGTGTGGGCCGTGCTCACAGGCCTAAACCTTGCGGGCTTCTTTCAGCTCCAAGCGTTGCTGTCAGTGAACTACTTTGGACGATCGCATATTGGGGCGATACGTGGACTTATGTGGCCTATGGCCACTGTGACGTCCGCTTTCTCACCAATGATTCTGGGCGCACTCCGTGACAGTTTTGGCTCATATCAATGGGGCTGGATATCCGTAGCGTTGGCTTGGGTGTTTTGCGCCGTGGCCATAGCCGCCTCCAAGTCTCCCAAGCGGCCGGTGCGTGTGGAGCAAAGCGAAGTCCACTAGCGGTCTGATAGATGACAGGGAAATAAATTCACAAAACCTGACGCCGCCGCTATTTTTCCTGGTACATAAAGCAGTGTGAATGACCTGAAGCCTAAGGCCGAAAGGGGTAGCACATGGTAGACGTTCAACCACGGAGCGCTGAGGCGATTGAGCACGCGGCGCCTGAAGCAGGCACGGACCGCCGGAAGTTAATCCCTGAACTGGGACTCAAAGAGTACTGGTACCCGGCTATTGAAGCCAGGAAGGTACGCAACAAGCCAGTTGGCCTGATGATTATGAAGGAGCAGATTGTCTTCTTCAAGGGCAAGGATGGCTTGGTGAAGGCGCTCTGGAACGTGTGCCCTCACCGTGGCGGCAGTCTGATGCATGGCGACAGCCACTTTGAAGGCACGGTGTCTTGTCCCTACCACGGCTGGACGTACGATGGTGATGGCAACGTGCTGGCCGTGCTCCCGGAGGGCCCTGAGTCCAAGATACCGGGCAAGGTCAAGGCCCGAGTGTACCCCACACAGACGTTGCGGGGCATGGTGTTCATCTGGATGGGTGAGGGAGAGCCTGCGCCCATTGAAGAGGACGTTCCACTTGAGTTCTTCACAGACAACGGCATCCTGCTCTTTGGTTGGGAGGTCTGGCCCATCAACTGGCGCCCCGCCAATGAGAATGCACTGGAGGCCCACGTTCCTTACGTGCATAGAGACTCGTGGATTAACTACATGATTCCGTTTCCCCAGATGGGACCTCGCGGAATCTACACCAAAATCGTCAATAATCGAGCTGCCAAGGGCGTCTACCCTGGTTATGGAGATGCGGTTAAGGAAGCGGACGCTTCAGGCGGTGACAATGAGGTAAATGTACCGAAGCGTCCCAAAGGCCCAACGTTTACCTGGGACTTTCCGGCGCTGGACTCCAAGTGGCCCAAGAACCATATAGTCAGGTCAATGATCTCTCGCTTCTTCAGGTGGACGGCCAAACGCAGGTACAAGTGGTCGCCCATGGACCAGTCGGAAGAGTGGGGGAGCATGCAACATCACCTGCCTGCCATGGTGCGTGTGGACTTCAACACCCACATGTACACACGGAATAACGTCCCAATAGATGAGTACAGCACTCGCCAGATCTACTACCACTACGCCAGAGGC
>CAVOAJ010000190.1:0-3589 GCA_963693605.1 Dehalococcoidia bacterium
GGCGTGGGTTTGCCATATCCATCCACGGCACCGGCGCGAGCATTGGTGAAGCTATTGGCCCTTTCCTCACTGGTGGGCTCCTGGCACTGGTCACCTGGCGGGTGCTGTTGCAGTGGAGCCTGGTGCCAGCCGTTATAGCCGGGGTTTTGGTGTGGGTGCTTTTGAAACCGAGGAAGAGGGTGGTTGCGCCTGCTATCTCCTTTGCGGCGTACACTCGGTCCTTTGTTGGCCTGCTGACCAACACCAAACTGTTGGCGGTCCTCATCATTGCTGGGGGCTTTGGCGCAGCCCAAGGTGTGACCTTTACCTTCTTGCCCGTCTACGTGCGTGAGGACTTGGGGCAGTCACCCTGGGTGGTTGGCGCGTACGTATCGCTGGCGCAGGTGGTGGGAATCGTATCCTCACCAATCATGGGCCATCTGTCGGACAACTGGGGCCGTAAGGCGGTCATCATCCCGTCCGTGTTTGGCCTGGGCTTTGGCCTGTTGGGACTGTACCTTGTTGGCTCCGGGCTGTTCTTCCTTATTATCCTGGGCGCTACAGGAGCGGTACTCTTTTCCATAATGGCCTTGATTCTTGCCGCCGGCGCGGACCTGGTGGCTGAAGAATTTCAGGCCACATCCGTCTCGATGATGTACCTTGTCGTTATTCTGTTCACCGGCCTTTCACCCGTTATCGCGGGGTTCGTTGCTGATGAATATGGAGTCCGGTCAACGTTCCTGATGGGCTCCGGCTTGGCCTTGGCCGCAGGGACCTTTGGGTTGGTGGCCCGCTGGCAGCGGGAGTAATCTGGCGCGCAAGCACATGCAAACATAAGAAGAGGTGTACACATGAAAGCTATCCACATAACTGAATTTGGCGGCCCGGAAGTCCTCAAATATGAGGACGCGGAGATGCCCACGCCCGGCCCTGGGCAGGTGCGCATCAAGGTGGCCGCCACTTCCGTGAACTACGCTGACATTGGCCGTAGGGCGGGGCACTTTCCGCTGGTGCCCGGTGAGTCTTTGCCCATGATTCCCGGCCTGGAGTGCGCCGGTATCGTGGATGAGGTGGGCGCGGGCGTGACTCGCGTGAAACCTGGTGACCGCGTCCTGGCCCGCAGCTCAGGGAGCTACGCGGAGTATGCCGTGACCATTGAAGACCACGTCTACAAAGCACCTGAGTCCGTCACGTTGACGGAGGCCGCGACCTTGGACGTGATGTTTGCAACAGCATGGCAGGTGCTGGTGAACCAGGCCAAAGTGCAGCGGGGCGAGACGGTGTTGGTGCAGGCCGCCGCCAGCGGAGTTGGCATTGCAGTGGTGCAACTGGCCAAATACCTGGGTGCGACAGTCATTGGCACCGCCAGCACGGATGACAAGCTGGAATGGGCCAAAGGTTACGGCCTGGACCACGGGATTAACTACACAACGCAGGACTTTGAGGAAGAAGTTAAAAAGATGACGGGCGGCAAGGGCGTGCCCGTTGTGGTGGACGGGGTTGGAGATGAAGTCTTTAAGAAAGGGCTGCGCTGCCTGTCCTCCTACGGACGCATGGTTGTCTACGGAGTGGCATCAGGTAAGCGTTCCGCTGAAGTGCTCATCCCGCAACTGTTCTTTGGTAACCACTCCATCATGGGCGCGGCCAGCGGCTCTCTGAGCCACGATGAAGTGGACCGCATGCTTGGGCTGTTTGGGGAAGGCGCCCTCAAGCCCACCATCGACAAGACGTGGCCGCTGGCGGAAGCAGCGGAGGCCCACCGCTATGTGGAAGGGCGCAACGTTAAAGGCAAAGTGGCGCTGATAGTGGAGTAACGCCCACGTTGTCAAAGGATTGACCCTCTGGTAGATTGCCGACCGTCGTATCGAGTGACAGGAGGATGAAATATGGCTTCACAATGGCATGAGCTAATCGTTGACGGTAGCCCTATGCCCACATGGGTCGGCGTACCGGAAGGGCAGGGGCCATTCCCCGCCGTTATCGTGGCGCAACATGCGGGTGGCGTTGACAGCTTTATCCGAGACTTCGTTGACCGGCTGGCGGCGCAGGGTTATGTGGCCGCCGCGCCCGCGCTCTTCCACCGTGAATCGAACTCCGACCAAGCCGTTATCGATGCTATGCCCAGGGATGAGAAGCGACGCGAATACATCTTTGCCATGCTTAACGGGACCAAGGACGCGGAGGTTCTCAATGACGTCCAGGCTGTTCTGGGCAACTTGGAGCGACTTGCTGGTGCGAGCATTGGCCCGGTGGGTGTCACCGGGTTCTGCATGGGTGGCCGGGTCACCTTCCTGGCGGCTGGGAGCATCCCGCAGATTACCGCAGCCGCGCCCTTCTATCCGGCTGGTGTCTTGAAGGTTACGGAAGGCAGCACGCAGTCAGCTTTTGACCTCATTTCCAACATCAACGGCCCCGTTGGCGGGTTCTTTGGTGACGACGACGATAACCCCTCGCAAGAGCAAGTAACCCAGATAGCAGCAGAACTTACCAAGCACGGTAAGGAGCATGAGTTCACCTCATATCCCGATACTGGGCACCTCTTCATGGACTTCCAGACTCCGGCCATGTACCGAGAGGCGGTCGCCAAAGATGCGTGGGAGAAGATGCTAGCCTTCTTTGGCAAGACACTGAAAGACAAAGTAGTAACGAGCTAAGTAACCCCAACAAAGAGATTACTGGAGGTACGGTATGGCGTCTCATTGGCAAGAATTAACATCCGGCGGCGGGGCGATGCCCACGTGGGTCGGCATCCCGGAAGGGGAGGGCCCCTTTCCTGGCGTCGTCGTCGCACAGCACGCGGGCGGCGCGGATGAGTTCCTGCGGGCCATAGTTGACCGGCTGGCGGAACAAGGCTACATAGCAGTGGCGCCTACGCTCTTCCATCGCCAGAGCGGTGTGACCCAAGAATACATAGAGGCCATTCCTAAGGATGCGGAGCGACTGGGCAAACTCATGCCCCTTATTCAGCAACTGAAGGATGAAGAGATTGTTCAGGACATGAAAGTGGCCATGGACCATCTCCAGAGCTTGGGCGCAGGGCCCATTGGCGTCACTGGGTTCTGCATGGGAGGCCGTGTCGCCTACCTGACAGCGGCTACCTTTGGCAACATAGCAGCCGCAGGAGTGTTCTACGGCGGCAACATCATGGGTGCCATGGGCGGCACCACTGCGCCCTTTGACATTACCGCCAACATCCAGTGTCCGGTGGCCGGGTACTTTGGCGGAGACGATGTAAACCCGTCTCCTGATGACGTGGTTAAAATATCAGCGGAGCTGGACAAGTTTGGCAAGGTGCATGACTTCCACTCCTACCCCGGTGCGGGACATGCCTTCCAGGACTTCACCAACCCGCCCATGTACAGGGAAGGAGCGGCCAAGGAGTCATGGCAAGAGCTTCTAACCTTCTTTGGTAAGCACCTGAAGTCCAACGCATAAGCTACGTACGTCCAGAGGCCGGAAGGCAGTCCTTCCGGCCTCTGTCTTTTTCATCAGTCCTCCCGTGACCAACCGCATCACTGAGTTTGCATGTGGACGCCCAAGGTGTCCAAGGCAGGAGTTAGACCGTGCGGTACGTTGAGGTAGGCGGCCTTCGGCTCTCGGCAATTGGCCT
>CAVOAJ010000191.1:0-3588 GCA_963693605.1 Dehalococcoidia bacterium
TCAGCCACGAACTTCTCTGCTTCCTTCTGACCAAGCTGCTCTCGTTGCACAATCTGCGCCACTCTCCGCTCCACCGGCGATACCAGCCCCACGTGAAGAGCTCCCGGCCAGTCCTTGAGCAGAATGTTTGCGCCACGGCCAATGATGGCAACGTTGCCTGCAGTTGCCAGATCCTCCATCACTGCGCGCGTTACCTCAAGGAGCTTGGTGTCATCTATTTCATCACTGGTGGTTATAGGCGCTTCATCTGACATCTCCCTGTACTCGCGCACAAGCATGGCGTCCATGCCTGGGCCAAAGTAAGGATCGCTGCCTGGAGCTGCCATGGCGGAGCGCTCCAATACCGTCCGTAGGAACGAAGAAATCTTGTCGCCAAAGGTCACGGGGCGCTCAGTCTTGTCAGCAACCGCTGCCACGGTGGCCCCCATCTTGCGGGCGGCCTCAGCCAATATCAGCCTGTCCACATAGTCAATATTCAGGCGTTGGGCCACATCAGCCCCAATCTCTGGGGCTCCGCTACCTGTCAGGCCGGTAATCGTGATTACAGTCATGATTTCATGTCCTCCGTGGTCGTGCTGACCGCTGCATTCAGCATTTCCGTGCGTTGCTGGCTTCACTATCGTTATAAGGACGGAGTATTGGTTACGCCCTAGGATGCGCGCTGTCAAAGACCTCGCGTACATAGTCGTTGCTCAGGTGAGTGTAAATCTGAGTGGTCGCGATATTAGCATGGCCCAGCATGACCTGTACATGCCGGAGTGAAGCGCCACCTTTCAGAAGGTGGGTCGCAAACGTATGCCGCAGAGTGTGCGGACTCACTTTGGCAATGCCTGCCTTGACTGCGTAGCGCTTCAGGATGAGCCAGAACCCTTGCCTGCTGAGGGGCAAACCACGGTTATTGAGGAAGAGGGTGGGAACACCGGCAACCCTGCGGTTAGCTGCCTTGGCTCGTAGTGCGGGGCGCGCATCTTTGATATATCGCTGGAGCACCTCCACCATGCCGGGGTAGATGGGGACTTGTCGCTCTTTAGCGCCTTTGCCCATGCACCGCACCCAACCACGCTCAAGGTCTAGGTCTGCTTCTGTAATGCCAAGCTCACCCACGACTTCTGAGACCCGCAGCCCTGCCGCATAGGCCAGTTCCAGCATGGCGCGGTCACGTAGACCAGCGGGCGCAGGCGTGGCATTAGTCGCTTGCAACAGGGCCACCACATCTTCCTCTGAGAGCACGGTGGGGAGAGAGCGTCCCGGCCTTCTGGCCCTCAGGTCTTCTGCGAGATTTTGCTGGATGATGCCCTCCTCTAGGAGAAAGCGGAACAGAGACCGGATGGCCCCGGTCTTACGGGCCACGGTGCTCTGAGCGTAGCCCATGGACTGCAATGAGACCCCATATTCTTCCACTGCTTTGACGCCCAACTTATCCCACGCGACGCCGTCCCGGCTGGAAGCATCTTTTGTGAGCGTTTCCACCAGTTGGGCAAGGTCATTACGGTAGGCATCGATAGTGTTGGGTGAGAGGGCTCGCTCAGCGCGCAGGTGGCCGAGAAACGCATCGACCTGCTGGTCTGAGGTGGGGCGGGGGCTGTCCACTGTGCTCACGTGATGTCCAGGGTGGCTTTGTGGGTATAGCCGCTCTCACCAACCTCTGCTGGCTGGAGCGTGATTTTGCATGAGGAGCCATCAGAGAAGGTGATTGAGCCGTTGGTGAAGGAGAGCGCCTGCTGCACAATGAGCTTGGCGTTGACCCAGCGCTGCCGGGCCAGCAGTATCTCACCATGGCCCAGGCCGGAAAGGTGCGGCAACCCCTGTTCAATGATGCCGTCAAGATGCCCTGGGTGGACGCCTCCGTCTGGCCCCGTCACCTTTACCTTGTCCGTGTAATCCAAAATGTTCATTGGCCGTCCACCGGGGCGTAATCCTGGAGCGTCAGCCGGAGGCGCTGACTGCCGTTCCAGTGATCCACATTCATGGTGTAGACAATGTGGGCTCGTTTTGTGCCTGGCACCCATTCCTGGCGGAAGGCTACTGCCTCCCACATGGCTCCTCCGGTACGGAGCTTAAGCCGGAAGTGCTGGCCGTCAGCGCCCATGGTGCGAGCCTCAGTGATAGTGACGTCTTTTGTGATGAATACAGGCTCCGGATTGCCCACGCCAAAGGGTTCCATGCGACGCAGCGCCTGGAACGTCTGCCCCATAAGCGAGGATAGTTCCACTTCCGCGTCAGCTACGCCCTCTAGCAGGTTAGCTGGGCCACGCCAGCGTTCCGCCGCTACGGCCAACAGTCGCTGGTGCAACTCCGGTAGCCGGTCTACATGGCATGAAAAGCCCGCTGCCTGAGCGTGACCGCCAAACCTATCCAGCAGGTCACCGCATGCAGTGAGAGCGTCTGTCCAATGAAAGCCAGGGGCGCTGCGGCAGCTTGCCATTACCGTGTCACCCTGAAGAGAGTAGACCGCCGCTGGCGACCCAAACTCCTCAACAAGCTTCCCCGCAACCAGGCCAACCACACCGGGGTTGAACTCTGTGCTGCCCAGCAATACCACGGTGTCAGGGCCGCCAAGCTCTGCCACCTGCTGTCGGCACCCTTGGAGCGTCTCCTCCGTGAGTTGTTGTCGCCCCGTATTGCTTTTTTGCAGTTGCTTTGCCAAGGCGAGAGCCTCACTAGGGTCATCCGTCATCAGCAGACGGTAGGCGGTGTCAGCGTGGTCCAGTCTGCCAGCAGCGTTGAGCCTGGGGCCAATGGTGAATCCTATGGTCTCAGCGCTTGCTTCAGCAGGGTGCACTCTGGCTGATTCCAACAGCGTACGGATGCCGACGCTTTTGGTGCTGCGGAGTTGTTCAAGCCCTGCGTTAACAATGTACCGATTCTCATCCACCAGCGGCGCCATATCTGTGACGGTGCCAATGGCCGCCAGTTCCATGAGACCGTCCGCCCAATCAGCCGGGTGCGTTGGCTCCAGTAGTGCTTGCGAGAGCTTCAGGGCCATGCCAACGCCGGTCAGATGATGAAAGGCGTAGTTTGAACCCGGCGCTCTGGGATTGATGACGGCTATGGCATCCGGCCTTGAGCCCGTCACCAGGTGATGGTCCGTCACGATGGTATCGATATCGCTGTTCTTGGCGTGGGCAATGGGGCCAACGTCAGTGACACCGCAGTCCACCGTCACAATAAGTGTCACGCCCTGATCTTTGAGCTTATCCACGGCACCGTTGTTCAAGCCATGGCCTTCAGTTACCCGGTGAGGGATATAGGGCACGGGCAGCAGGCCGTAACGGGTAAGGGCGCGCATCATGAGTGCGGTGCCCGTGACGCCGTCAGCGTCGAAATCACCAAAGACGGCCACCGTCTCGGCCTTCTGACGTGCTATCTCCAGACGCTCTACAGCGAGGGCTATTTCTGGCAAATTTCCGGGGTCTTCAAAAAGGCCAGGGCTCACGTCAAGGAACTCTCTGGCTTCCTCACTGGTGGTGATCCCGCGCCGTGCCAGAAGGTTAGCCACCAAAGGAGGGATGCCGTCCAAATCAGAGACATCTTCAGGACTAGGTGGATCAGCCACCCGCCAACGTTTGCGCCGTCCTTGAATGGGAT
>CAVOAJ010000192.1:0-3581 GCA_963693605.1 Dehalococcoidia bacterium
CGTGGTGTCGCAAGCCCAGTTCGATGTACCTGGCATCTGGATAGCGCGCATTGAGGGGATGAACGCAGATGGCGCCAGCATGGCGGTTGGGGACCTCGGGTTTCGCGTAAGCGAAACGTCTGCCACAGTCCCCGTTGGAGGCGCGGTGCCTCTCATCAAGAACCTAACGCTCCGTGACGTAGCTAGCATCAGTGAAATCACATCCGCTGATTCACCGGAACCGGGGCTCTATCAACTCACCGTGGCTGAGGCGTTAGGACAGAGCAAACCGCTAGTGATAGCCTTTGCATCTCCCGCGTTCTGTGTAAGTGCCATGTGCGGCCCCGTAACGCAGGTGGTGGTGGAGCAGTTCAAGGCATACGGCAGCCAGGTGAACTTCATCCACATAGAGCCCTGGAACCTTGAGGTGGCCAGAAATGAGTCCCGGCTGGAGCCATCCCAGGCTGCACTGGAATGGGGACTTCAAACGGAGCCATGGGTGTTTGTGATTGATGCGGAGGGCAACGTATCCTCTCGCTTTGAAGGGCTGGTTGGCGCGAGTGAGTTGGCAGCCGCGATAGCAAAGGTGGTGAAATGAGCCTTTACCGAGGGCCCGCGGAACCTGAAGATTTAGACGATGATTTGGAGGACATAGGCCCTCTCCCGTCGGATATTGAGCGTTCTGCAAATTACGTGGAAGGCGCAGCGTCCGTGCCGCTCATGCAGCGCACCTGGTGGAAATGGACCGTCGCTATCTTCTCTTTCGCCATCTTGGCGTCCTTCACCCTGCCGGTGCTGTTGTCGCTCGGCTCTGGAAATAGCGATGCCCCAATCCAGGAAGTCCCTCCCGCAGACACTCTGGCGCCGGACTTTACGCTGCCGTCCGCCTCTGGGGAAAACGTGCGCTTATACGACCTTCTCTCACAAAACCAGACGGTGGTGATTGTCTTCTACCGGGGATTTTTCTGAGGGATCTGCAAGGGCCAGCTCGTGGAGTTGGAAGAAGCCTACCAAGCCATCAGGGCAGAGGGTGCGGAGCTTATAGCCATCAGCGTGGATGACGTGGAAAACGCACGACTCATGGCGGAGCACGCCAATGCGTCATTCCCAATTCTGTCCGACAGCACCCATGAGGTGACGGAGCTATACGGGGTGTTCAATTTGCTGGAGGACGGTGTATCAGCACCTGCAACGTACGTTGTAACCAAGGATGGCGATATCCCGCTTGGACATGTGGGGCAGGACATTGGCGACCGCGTGTCGGCCGTGGCCATCATCAACGGACTCAGGCAACTACAAGGGAAGGACCCGCTGCCGACTGAGCCCGTGATTTAAGACGCGCCCAGTTCAGTGAGGACGTTATCCACGTCTTCAGAGGACACACCACGGTGGACAGTCGCGTGGCCGATGGCCTCCAGCAGCACCCAGCTCACCTGACCCAAGGAACTCTTCTTGTCGTGCGCCATGGCATCCAGAGCAGCCTCTTTATCCACGCCCGCCATGCGCTCAGGCAGGCCAAAACGCTGGAGTAAGGCTTGCTGTCGCTCCACCACGTCGCCAGGGGTGACGCCCGTCCGCAGGCCGAGCTTTGCCGCACCAGCCATGCCTATAGCAACCGCCTCACCGTGCAAGTAGCCTTCATAGCCTGACGCGGCCTCTACTCCGTGGCCTATTGTGTGGCCGTAGTTCAGCAGCGTCCGCAGGCCTGTGGTCTCCTTCTCATCTTGCGTGACCACCCTTGCCTTAAGAGCGGCGTTCCGGGCCACCACCTCAGTCGTAAGTTCAGGCTCCAGAGATAACAGGGCATCAGCACGGGATTCGTACGTCTCCACCAGAGATGCGTCCATGATGAGGCCGTGCTTGAGGGCCTCAGCCCACCCTTCACGGAGGGCGCGCTCAGGCAGCGTGGTCAGCGCTGACACGTCCGTCAACACCAAGGACGGCTGATGGAACGCCCCCACCAAGTTCTTGCCGGCTGGCAAATCCACCGCCGTTTTGCCCCCAATACTTGAGTCCACCATCGCTACAAGGCTGGTCGGCACTTGAACGAGGCTCAAGCCACGGAGGTACGTGGCCGCTACGAAGCCCGCCAGGTCACCAGCGACGCCGCCGCCAATAGCAACGATGGTGTCGCGACGCTCCACCTGCCGCTCCGCCAGCCAGCCGTAGAGTGTCTCCGCCGTGGCCAATGACTTGCTGGCCTCACCAGGAGGAAAGATGAAGTAATGGGCCTCAATGCCCGCTTTATGGAGAGAGCGCTGCGCCATGCGACCATAGGGATGGATAACGTTTTGATCGCAGATGACGTACGCCCTGCCCTGGAGTCCAGCAGCCAGCATACGTTCACCCAGTTGCTGCTCCAGGATGTCCCAGCCAACCATGACGGGATAGGAGCTGCTTTCCGCAATCACCGTGGCCGCAAGGTGCGGGTCATCTCCCGCAATGAGCTGTGGGCCAAAACGCCGCCACGTCCGCAATATCTCATGTGCAACCTGCTCTACCGAGAGGGCGTCCGTTGGTACCGTCCACTGCGCAAGCGCGTAGGCCCACTGGCGCTCCCGTTTGAGGGATTCGATACGCTCCAAAGGGTCCTGCGCTGACGTTTCCAGCAATGGCCGTACCGATGTGCCGGAGTCTTCATTGGCAACAGCAGACTGCAAACGAGCGTAGATGGTCTCCGGTGTCGCTTCTAGGCACACCAGCAGTCCCGCATCCAGCATGATGCGCCGGTTGGCGTCGTCCATAACCGCGCCGCCGCCAGTGGAGACAACAGTCCCTGGACGGCCACACGCGCTGGCAACGGCCTGGCGCTCATGCTCACGAAAGGCTGATTCGCCGTCCTCTGCGAATATCTGGCTGATGGGTTTACCCACGCGCTGAACAATAAGCTCATCCGTGTCGGCGAACTCCCAGCCAAGGGCGCGCGCAACCCGCTGACCGACGGCGGTCTTGCCGGTGCCTGAGAAGCCGGTGAGGATGATGGTCATCGATGCGCCTCTACGAAGTGAGCTTGGGAGATTTTGCAGTGCAGCCTATCGAGCGGTCTCTGGACCGACGGTAGCCAGGTAGGACAAGCAATTGCGGCGAGTCTCTTCTATGTGGTCTCCGCCAAACTTCTCCAGCATGGCCTCCGCCAAGACGATGGCCACCATGGCCTCGCCAATGACGGCGCAGGTGTGTACAAAGGTAACGTCGCTCCGTTCATAGTGCGCCTGCTCCAACTCGCCGGTGGTCAGGTCAACGGTGGGCAGCGGGTTCTTCAATGTGGCAATGGGCTTAACCATGGCGCGCACCACCAGAGGCTCTCCCGTGGTCATGCCACCTTCCAGGCCTCCAGAGTTGTTGCTGCGGCGAGGCCACGGCCTAACCCACGAACCATCAAGGTTTTTGTCCCACTCCTCCACGGGCTTAACCACGTCATGCACCTTGGAGCCGGGCATGTCAGCCTGGGCAAAACCTGCGCCAAACTCCACGCCCTTCACTGCGTTCATGCTCATGGCAGCAGCAGCCAGCCGGGTTGAAAGCTTGCGGTCCCACTGCACATGGCTACCCAAGCCTATGGGCGCGCCTGTCGCGATGATCTCCACCACGCCTCCAAGACT
>CAVOAJ010000193.1:0-3556 GCA_963693605.1 Dehalococcoidia bacterium
TCCGCGTTGAACGCCGTACACCGACGGCTGGGATTTGGAGCCTAACTGTATATTCCGCCCTTGCGCTGGGTAAGTTCAATTTCAAACCCGTCAGGATCAAGGATTTTGGCAACATAGGTATTCATACCGGTTTCTGGCTTGATCATCGTAAGGGCGAAACGCACGCGCGCCGCCTCCAATTTCTTGATCAGCGCCGGTAGGTCAGCAACGGCAATGGCAAAATGACCGGCCCAGGGTTTATCTGAATTACCGGCATCCTCAATCAGTTCCAGCACCGGGTGGGTGCCTTCCTCACCGTAGCCAACGTAGGCGATATTACGCCCATCACGTTCCGGCTCCTTAAGTTCACGCACGACCTGCATCCCTAACAGATTGGTGTAAAACGCCACCGACCGATCAAGGTTGTTGACCAGCAACATGGTATGGCGGAAACGAAATTCCTGTCCCTGATCGTTCATCTGTCTTCCCCTGCAATGCGTGGTTTATTTATCCAGTGAGCATCCTGCAATTAATCGAACAGACAGAACGGAAATGGGACGTGACCGGTCACCAAGCTCTATAGCTATTCCGCTTCTGTTTCTTGCGCGGACGGCTGGCCCTCACCATTTTTCCTCATATCCAGTGGCCATCGATGCAGTTGCGTTGCGGATAAAACCGCGCCAACTGCCGAAATTGTCACCGCCAGCGTTAATACGTGCAAAGGGCCTACCGTATCCAAATCGCCAGTCCCAACCACCGCGGCAATAAGGGCAGTTCCCGTCAATCCGCCTATATACCGTGTAGTTGAGAAAATGCCAGCTGCTGAACCTCCATGCTCTGGCGGCAGGGATTCGATAGAGGCCGTCTGCTGCACGGATACCAGCATTGCCATCCCTGTACCGGTTATCAAAAGCATAGCGGCTACTGTCCACCAAGACGTATCTACGTTAAGAATGTTGGTCATGCCAGCCCCAAGGAGCAGAATTGAGGCTCCAATGATGGCGGGAATGCGGCGTCCTATACGGTCTGCTATTACACCGGCAACAGGGCCAAGTCCCACCATTGAGAACGCCATGACACCAAGCAACAGCCCCGCTCTGGCTTCAGATCCTCCCCGTATGTCCTGGACGTACAGCGGGACTGCGAGCAATACGATGTACATGGTGAAGGAGGCGAATAGTGTGCCCGTGGTGCCGGCAGCAAAGGAACGAACACGGAAAAAGCGGAGGTCCACCAAAGGGTTGGCTGCTTTACGTTGCTGTTGGACGAACAGCAGTGCAGCGACCACGACCCCAGCCGCTAGTAGGAGCGCTCCGGTGATTCGACCGCCGTCCTGGGTGCCGAGCCATGTTCCCGTGAGCCCAATCATTGTCAGCGCGGCAAAGAGAAGCGCGCTGCCCGCAATATCGGGCCGCCGCGCATCGTCATGTTTGACGTTGTCGGCAGGGAGATAGCGCAGCGCCAAAATGAAGGAGACAGCCATGAGCGGTATGTTCGTGGCAAAGAGCGCTCGCCATGTCCAGAAAGTGGTGAGCACCCCCCCGAACGTTGGCCCCACTGCAACTGATAGGCCCATGACGGCGCCAACCAACCCAAAGGTGCGGGCCCGTCGCTCAGCCGGGATGCTGGCGCGTAGTAGCGCTATGCCGTTGGGGAAGATCAAGCCGCCTGCGACCGCTTGCAGGACACGGAAGAAGACAACGGAGGGAAAATTCCAGGCGAACGTTGCCAATGTGGACACAATGATGAATGACACCACGCCTATCATGAACAGGCGTTGACGGCCTAGTTGGTCGCCAAGTCTCCCGCCCAAAGGCTGCATGACTGCGATGACGACCAGGTAGGCCATAATCAGCCAGGCTGCGGAACCTGTACTGACCCCAAATTCGTTACGTATTGGCGCCAGGGCCACAGCCATCATGGTCGAATTCATGGGGGCGACAAAGGCAGCAAGAATGACCGTGGCAATGAGGCCAGCGTTACTGTTTTTTTGAGGAGGAGTGTGCATCACTTAAGGTGTACAAGCCACAGGGGTTAGTCGATGCATTGGGCTTGTGTCCATCTCAGTATGCAAATGGTTGGTGGAGCTGAGGGGATTCGAACCCCTGACCCCCTGCTTGCAAAGCAGGTGCTCTCCCAACTGAGCTACAGCCCCACTGCATCTGATTCCACGATTGTGACGACTCTAGTATAGCTGCCGCTGCGCTCTGCTGCCAGACTCGTCATAGAGCGCTATACTGACATGGACAGATTCCCCGTACCCATTCAGCCCAATTAACTCGTAGCCATTATTAATGCACACCCCTCCTAAACGGACCAACGTCGCCGGGCTCATAGGCGCTGTGGTCTTTGCCGTGGTTGTCGCTCCACTGAACTCCACCATGCTGGCCGTGGCCCTGGTCCCTATCCGCGAAGACTTTGATGTTGGCACTTCCGCCGCCGCGTGGCTCATGAGCGCCTACTTCATTGCCATGGCGGTCATGCAACCTCTGGGCGGGCGGCTTGGCGACCAACTGGGCAGGCGAAAGCTGTTCCTAGGCGGCGCGGTGGCCTTTGCCATTGCCTCCGCCCTTGCCATGGTGGCATGGAGCTTCCCTGTGTTGGTGATATTCCGAGTGGCCCAGGCCATTGCTGGAGGGCTGATGTTCCCCAATGGCATGGCCCTCTTGCGTGAGGAGATACCGGCCCACCAACGAGGTAAAGCCTTCGGAGCCATGGGTGCCCTCATAGGGCTTGCCGTGGGCGGCGGCCCTCCTCTGGGCGGCTTGCTTGCCTCTGCCTTTAACTGGCGAGTCCTCTTTGCAACGAACCTGCCTTTGATTGCAATAGCTCTGGTCCTGGCCATCCGCTATCTGCCTGCCGACCGCCCTTCTTCCGGGTCTCGCGCGAAACCCGACCTATTGGGCGCGACCTGGCTGTTAGCCGCCCTGACCTTACTGTATTTAACCGGCTCTCTCCTGGGCGACCGGGACACCACAGCCATCATTAAGCCTCTGTCCGTGGCTGGCCTGGCTATTGTAGCTGGAGCGTTCTTCGTGTTACGCCAGCGGCGGGCGGTTAACCCATTGGTGGACTTTGCGCTCTTCCGCACTCGTGCATTTGCCGCCGGTACAACCAGCTCCCTACTCTCCAACATCGTCATGTTCTCAGTACTGGTGTCCGTGCCGCTTTACGTACATGACCTTCGCGGAGGCAGTGAGGCCCAGGCTGGGCTGCTTTTAGGGGTAATGGCTGTTTTCACCATAGGACTCGCCCCCGCAGCAGGTGTCCTCATGGACCGTATCGGACGGAGGAAGCCCGCAGTTGCAGGCGGGCTGATACTCCTCATAGGAACGGGGATGGCCAATGGCGTGGGGGATAACACCGCATGGTGGCTCATAGTCGTCGCTCTATGGGCCATGGGCACAGGCTCAGCATTCCTACAGTCCTCGCTACAGATAGCATCCATTGAGGCGCTGCCGCGGGAGCAAGCAGGGTCAGCTTCGGGGATATTTGCTACCACTCGACACGTTGGTGGATTATTGGCTACGGCCATGGTTGCCGTGCTGGTGGGTTCTGGTGGGCTGGACAGCGTACT
>CAVOAJ010000194.1:0-3552 GCA_963693605.1 Dehalococcoidia bacterium
TGCTCAACCACCGTCTCAGGCAGTTGCTCTCCTAAGCGTCGCAGCAAGTAGCCACCCCGTATCTCTGGCTCCATCAGTTTGCGCCATTCAATCTCGTAGGGCTGAAGCGCAGCCGCAGTGGCATCGCCAGCCAGCAGCGCATCATGGATAACTTCACCGGCAATATCAGCGCCCAGAAGGCCAAAGTAAATGCCGCCTCCGGTGGTGGGCTTCACTTGGCCAACTACGTCACCCACACCCAGGATACCGTCGTATACGGCGACCTTTGCGACTTCAAGAGGTACGGGCCGGCAGCGGAACGTTTCGCGTACCTCACCAATTTTACCTTGCTCTTGCAGCCTGTCGATTTGTTCCTGGAGGTAGCGAACCGTGTGCTTCCGGGTAAGGATGCCCACCAAGGCGAGGCCTGGCTTCCATGGCAGTAGCCAGCCAAACCCTCCTTTGCCCGTATCTTTTCCGGTGAAGACCTCTAGGCCTCGGACTGAGGAAGCCTCCACCACTACCTGGGCGCCGCTGACAACCTCGGCACCACCTCCAAACCCCAATGAGCGAGCGAGGGCGCTCCCGTAGCCGGTAGCCAGTATCGCAATGCGGCCTGTCAGCTCCTGAACGTTTCCCCCTCTGCACGCGACGCGAACGTTCTTCCCATCCCACTGGACGGCCGTGGCCTCCACGGAGGTCATGAGCTCCGCTCCAGTCGCAACGGCTTGGTCAGCCAGGTGCCTGTCCAGGCTCACTCTGTCCAACACGTAAGCCTGGACATCTTTCCGTTTGATGTCCACCGCGTGGCCATGCGGTGAACGAAGCACGAAGGACTTGATAGAGTCGATAACGAGGGACTCAGGGATGTCGTACCGTTGCATGCACTCAGCGCTGACCACGCCCGTGCAGTGAACGGGCAAGCCTACTGCGGCATCACGTTCAAGGATGACGACACGATACCCACGGTCAGCCAAAAGCCTGGCGGTCCGTGAGCCAGCGGGGCCTGCGCCTATGACCACTACGTCGTAATTAGTTTGGTGTGCCAACGAGTCTCTACGCTATCAGTGCGCCTACTGCGCACGAGGCTGGATGAAGCACTGTCCTATAGAATTGCACACCCATCCCATGAAGGCCAGTAATTAGCCACGCTGCTTTACGCCCATTGGGGAAGTGTCTACACTCATGACTATGCCTGATGCAATGCAACCAGTAACTACGGCGCTCGTGCTGGCGGGTGGAAAGGGTGAGCGGCTGCGCCCCCTGACAGATGACCGCCCAAAGCCAATGGTCCTCATCAATGGTCTCCCACTATTGGAATATCATTTACGCTGGCTCAGGAGCCAAGGCGTGGAGCGCACAGTATTGCTTACTGGTTACCTTGGGAATGTAATTGAGGAGTATTTCTCCGTACCCCGTGTGCCTGGCCTGCATGTGGAATGCGTCCATGAGGAGCGTCCTCTGGGCCGTGGAGGCGCGTTCAAAAAAGGGTATCAGCTTGCGGGTCAAGGCAATGCACTGGCCATTGCTACCAATGGCGATGTCCTCACAGACCAGGCGCTGTTGCCGATGTTGGAGCTCCATGCCAACTCCAACGCCCTGGCCACGGTGATGGTGGCGCCCATGCTCAGCCCCTACGGTGTGGTTGACGTTGATGGCGACTCCAAGGTGGCGAGCTTCAGAGAAAAGCCTACCCTGCCCTTTTGGATCAATGCTGGGGTCTACGTGTTCTCAGCCGAGGTGTTGGAACGCTTCCCTGACGTTGGCGACCATGAGACCGAGGTGTTTCCGGCGCTTGCCAAAGAGGGCAGGATTGCTGCGTACCGCAGTGAAGCGTACTGGAAGTCAGTGGAGACGGCCAAGGATCTGCGCGAGGCAGAAGAGTTTTTGGCGAATCACGATACCTTCAACCAAGGGGCCACGGCGTAAGCCAGGCGACGGCCCGCATTTGGCGAGAAGCGCTGGGTACCTCTATAATCAAGTTGTACGACCCCACGGGGTCGTTTTCGTATCGGGGAGTAGCGCAGCACGGTAGCGCGCCTGCCTCGGGTGCAGGAGGCCCCGGGTTCAAATCCCGGCTCCCCGACCATCCCGAAATTAATGGCCGGACTCAATGAGTCCGGCCATTCTATTTATTACACGATTTGAGGTGGAAATGCGGGAGGGTCAATCTATGCGGTGACCGATCCCAGTAAATTCAATATGACTGACGAGTGGCCCGATGGGATTCTACAGACCACGGGATGACAAAAGAACAGCCAAGCCTACTACCCCGCCTCCCGGCGTTCATGGTAAAGATGGGAGAGTGCTCCAAACGGCAATGATTAAGGCGGCGTCATCGGATACTGCGGCTGGCCATTGACCGTACTTAGGAAAGGGACCCCAGACATTGCCCAGGACCCCTTCCAATTGAGCGCCTGCGTTCGTTCATATCGGTGATCGCGCGCTGATAGCTACCTAGCATTACGCCGAGAGCTAGGGCTTGTTCAGGAAGTCGAGGACCATCTTGTTGAAATCTCCTGCCTGCTCGTACTGCACCCAGTGACCGCACTGATTGAACATGTGAAGTTGCGAATTTGGCAGCGCTGAAAGCAACTGCAGTGACGCCTCCGGTGCGACCACTCGGTCGTTGCGTCCCTGGATGATCAGCGTGGGTGTTTTCACGTTGGGCAGATCGGCGAGTATGTTGCGAATGGGTCCGCCTTGAGATTCCCGCCACGCTTCAAGGTGCGGCTTACTAATTGAATTGACTCGGGCGCGCAGCACGTCGTCCGGAACCGCCGAACCGTCGTAGAGCATGATGTCGAAGAACCTGCGGAAGGTCTCGAAGGATTGGTCGAAGTAGCAGGCTTGAAGTGCCTTGCTTCCCTCCGACGGCTGCTGGCTTAAGAGCGTTGGGCCACCTCCGCCACTGCCCATCAGCACCATCTTCTCCAGACGGTCAGGGTAGTCGACGGCAAAGGCCATAGCCGTTGCGCCTCCCATCGAATTGCCAAGAAGGCTAGCCTTTTCAATCCCCAATTTGTCCATGAGATCCTTCACGGCACGCGCATTCGCCGTGTTTCGAGCCTCGGACTTGGCGACCCACGGGTCCGACTTGCCGTACCCAGGCTGATCCATGGCGATGGTGCGATAGTGCTCTGCAAAGAAGTTGAAGTTAAGTACAAAGTTGCTCCACGAGCTTGCCCCTGCCCCCGAGCCATGGAGTAGGATTACTGGTGGGTTTCCCGTTCCTCCGTCGTTGTATCCAATTTTGATCCATCCCAAGTCTTCGACGTTCCTCGTGGACTCTTCGGTATGTTGCGTATTAGTGGCCATGTGTTCTTCTCCTAGATGCGGTTCAGCTTTGACCGAGCGAAGATAACACAAAAGGTCTCTGGTAGGCTTGTGCCCTAATTAGAGAGGACCAAATGGCACCTGGTTGGCCTCCCAGTGGAGGAAGCGCTAACGAAATTCCAACTCAATCTCCCCTTCCCTGCTGACGTGTGCGGCCATAAGAATGCCTTGCAGCATCGCCTTAGCGCGTCGTGTGTCCAGAGTTCGAAAGTCTTCCAGGAATGAGCCGATCCGCTG
>CAVOAJ010000195.1:0-3512 GCA_963693605.1 Dehalococcoidia bacterium
TGTCATTGCCGACATCATGATGCCTGGCCTGAATGGGTTTGAACTCTGCAAGCGGATACGAGAAGTCTCTGAGGTACCCATCATTGTACTCAGTGCGCTTGGTGCTGAACGTGAGAAGGTGCAGGGGCTTCAGGCCGGCGCAGATGATTACATAGTGAAGCCGGTGGGTATGGCGGAGCTGGTGGCGCGTATGGAAGGGGTAATCAGGCGGGCGCAATTGCCGCCGTCTGAGTCCACTTCTGTTTACTCAGACGGCGCTATCAGCATCTACATGGACAGGCAAGAGGCTTACGTCTATGGGAAACGCGTAGACCTGACGCCCAAAGAGTTGGCAATGCTTGCCTATTTAACCCAGAAAGCACGGAAGGTAGTCTCCGTGGCGGAACTGCTCAGCAGAGTCTGGGGCTCCCCTCACTATTCTGAGGATAGCGTGAAGTGGCATATAGCCAGCTTGCTCACCAAGCAGTGCGGTCAGCCCCGCGCGTGACAGGGCGTCATCAGCCACCACCAGCACCCGCAGTTCTTGTTCCGGCACCGCTACCATGGTCATGGTCTACTTCATCTCTCCGTTTATGACACGCGCTCCGGAGGAGGAGCCCCCGGAGCGCGTATGAGCATGCTCTGTGAGACGCCGCCGGAGGTTAGACCTCGCGGAATTCACCCTCAACGGTGTCTTCGGGCTTCTCTTCATCGGGGGGGGAGGCTTCACCTTCAGCCGGAGGAGCCTCTTGGCCCGCTTCTCCGCCCTGGCCGTAGACGGCCTCGCCTATCTTGGTCATGGACTGAGTCAGCTCATCAGAGGTGGCGCGGATTTGCCCTGCGTCCTCAGAGACCAGCGCCTCTCGGACCGCAGTAATTTTGCCCTCAATCTCTTCCTTGATCTCAGCGCTAATCTTTTCCTCATGCTCCTTCAGCGTCTTATCAGCGTTATAGACCAAGCTGTCGGCTTGGTTCTTTACCTCAATCAGCTCCCGTTTGCTGCGGTCTTCCTCAGCGTGGGACTCCGCCTCACGGACCAGATTCTCAACATCCTCCTTGGACATGCCGGAGCTGGCGGTAATGGTGATCCGCTGCTCTTTGTTGGTGGCCTGGTCCTTGGCGGAGACGTTCAGGATGCCGTTGGCGTCAATATCAAAAGTCACCTCAACCTTGGGGAGGCCGCGCTGTGAGGGCGGTATGCCGTCCAGAGAGAACCGCCCTATGGTCTTGTTCTCTGCGGACATGGTGCGCTCACCCTGAAGCACGTGGACCTCAACGCTCGTCTGGCCGTCAGCCGCAGTGGTGAACACCTCCGTCTTGGAGGTGGGGATGGTTGTATTGCGATTGATCAGTGCGGTCATCACGCCGCCCAGGGTCTCAATGCCCAGCGTAAGGGGAGTGACGTCCAGTAGGAGGATGTCCTTGACCTCACCCTGAAGGACACCGGCCTGGATGGCCGCGCCCACTGCCACAACCTCATCCGGGTTTACACCCTTGTGAGGCTCCTTGCCAAATATCTCCTTCACCTTGCTGATGACGGCTGGCATCCGGGTCATTCCACCAACCAGGACAACTTCGTTTATCTGGTTGGCGGGGATGCCTGAGTCCTTGATGGCCTGCTGCACAGGTCCAACGGTCCGCTGGATAAGGTCCTCAACCAACTGTTCCATCTTTGCACGGCTCAGAGTGAGGTTCAGGTGCTTGGGGCCAGAGGAATCAGCCGTCACAAAAGGCAGATTGATCTCCGTCTCCATGGTGCTGGATAGCTCTATCTTGGCGCGCTCAGCCGCCTCTTTGAGCCGTTGGAGGGCCATGCGGTCCTCTCGTAGATCAATGCCCTGGTCCTTCTTGAACTCGTCCGCAATCCAGTCGATGATGCGCTGGTCAAAGTCGTCACCGCCAAGGTGGGTGTCGCCGTTGGTGGACTTGACCTCAAAGACGCCTTCACCAATGTGCAGGATCGATATGTCGAACGTACCGCCGCCCAGGTCGTAGACAGCAATGCTTTCGTCAGCCTTCTTATCAAGACCGTACGCCAGCGCCGCCGCCGTGGGCTCATTGATGATGCGGAGCACCTCTAGTCCGGCGATGGTCCCTGCGTCCTTCGTGGCCTGACGTTGGCTGTCGTTGAAGTAGGCTGGCACCGTGATAACGGCCTGGGTGATGGTCTCACCAAGCTTGGCCTCCGCGTCCGCCTTCAGCTTCTGAAGGATCATTGCCGCGACTTCCGCTGGCGAATAGTTCTTATCGCCCATCTTGATGGCGATGCCTCCTGACTTACCGGCCACTATGTCAAACCCAATCTTCTTGAGCTCCTCCTGTACCTCCGCATGCTTGCGGCCAATGAACCTCTTGGAGGAGTACACCGTATTCTGAGGGTTGGTGACGGCCTGGCGCTTGGCCATCAGGCCCACATAGCGCTCACCAGTCTTGGGGTTTATAGCTGCCATGGAGGGCGTGGTGCGCCCACCTTCACTGTTTTCAAGGACCGTGGGCTCACCAGCCTCAATGATTGCCATACAAGAGTTGGTGGTGCCCAAGTCAATGCCAAGGACCTTGGCCATATGCGCCTCCTTGCCCCATAGGGGCATAATTTGTATTCAAACGGGGACCAGAGCAGGTTGGGTGCGCTAACCCTGCTACTTGTCCTTAGTGGGCTCGTCTTGCGGTGCCTGCGCAACCGTCACCTGCGCGGGCCGTAATACCTTATCGTAGATGTTGTAACCGCGCCTGACCACCGTCACCACGGAACCCGGAGGGTGCTCCGTGGTGGGCTCATAAAACACCGCTTCATGAGAGGCGGGGTCAAAGAGAGTGTCAGTCTCTGGCTCAAAGGGCGTTACTCCCTCAGATTCCAGTGTGGACTGGAGCTTTCGTAGGACCATCTGCACACCGTGGGCCCAAGACTCCTCAGCCTCTGCTGGCAGGTGTTCAATGGCCAACTGGAAGTCATCCACTGCGGGGAGCAGGCGTTGGATGAAGCTTGCGGAGGCGTTGCGGACCAAGCCTTGCCGCTCCTCATCCATCCGTCGTTTGTAGTTCACAAAGTCGGCCTGAATACGTTGCGCCAGGGCGCGGAACTGGTCTCGCTCCCGGAGTACCTCCTCTGCGGACTGCTCAACGGGACCCTCATCAACCGCAGTGGTCTCCGTGGGCTCCTCATTCTCTGGGGTATCGTGATCCTGCTCGTCCTGCATGTTCTCCTTCGGTGCCTATGGCCGGTATATCTATTGGTTGCCTAACGGAACTGGAGCATCCGCAGGATCTCTTCCAGGTCCTGCTGAAGGGCGTCTATCTGTGGGGCGGGTGATGGCGTCATGCGCTGCCTCAGCGTCAGGAGACGCTCAACCATCGCAATGACCAACTCCACACCAGCCAGATTCAAGCCTACCTCTTCCACCAAGTGCTTGATCATCCGCAGCTTGGTGATGTCCTCTTGTGAATAAAGCCGGAGCATGCCAATGGTGCGGGAAGGCTTCACCAGCCCCACACGCTCGTATTTTCGGAGGGTTTGCGGGTGCATGGACAGCATA
>CAVOAJ010000196.1:0-3475 GCA_963693605.1 Dehalococcoidia bacterium
CAGGGGTACGCCCCTACTCAGATTACGTTCATGGTTCGAGAGCCTCATCACGAACGGTTTGCTAGCGAGGGGCAGGACGAGCGGGCTTACTTTCCCTGGCCCCACTTGTCGTAGAAGGTGACTTCACTGATGGGCTTGCGGATGCTGCCGCCCAGGTGGTCGGGGTCGCGAGGGTAGCCCATGGGCATCATGGCCATGGCTTCGTACTCGTCCGGGATGCCAAGCACCTCAGCGAACTCTGCATCGGCAAAGTGCCATATGGTTGTGAGGCGCGTGTTGATGCCCAGGGCGGCGGCGGCCAGCAGCAGGTTCTGCACTGCGGGGTAGATGGATGCGCCGTGGAGTTTGTCCCGCTGGCCGGAGGTCTGCTTTTCCATGCAGACGACCATGAGCACCGGTATGTTCTCCATATCGAACGCAAACGACAGTGGTTCGTCAGGCGGTGCTGTGGGAGGCGAGTCCAGCCCACGGGAGCGACGCTGCGCTTCCAGGTAGACATCGTTTAGCTGTCGCTTCACGTTGCGGTCACGAACGACGATAAACCGCCAGCCCTGGCGGTTGCTACCGCTGGGGGCGCGGACCGTGGCTTGTAGGATTTTCTCAATGTCAGCTTGGGAAATATCGTCAGGCTTGTAGTAGCGTCCGCCACGCTGACTACGCACCACGTCAAAGAAGTCCGGCATGCTATAGGCACCTCGTTAGGTTAATTAGGGTTGCTTAGACGTTGGGCCACGTGGGGGAGCGGCCCATGAGAGACAGTAGTCTGTTTTGCATACTACTGCCGTCAGCGGTCTTCAGTTCATCAGCAAAGCCGCCAATGGCGCGGTGACTTTCCAGAAGGGGTTCTTAGGCCGTGTAACAGGCTTGCGCCAGTGCTTCAGGGAGAGTCGCGTCCTGTCCGGTGGAGACTCCGATGTCCCACGAATGGACCAGCGCGTCCATGAAACAGGCCCTGAGCATTGAGGTGTCAACGGCCCACCCTTTGGCTTCCGCATCCCGGTGGACGACACCAAGGAAGTCTTCAATGACAGAGTCGCCCAGGTCATAGCCGTCGATGGCAATCTCAATCGCACCAGGGATGCCCGAGAACTCCACGAACCCGGCGGCGTTACCGTCGAAGTAACTGACCATGGAGTTGTCACCCACCATCCTGGCGATGGCATCGCTATCGGCCACTGGAGCAAAGCACTCCATGGAGTAGATGACGTGGGTTATGAGTGCCTGGACGTCCCACTCACTGCATGGCGTGGGGTTGCCAAGCTGGGCGGGCTGGACGTTGGCCAGCGTCTCATGCATCACCTGGGCGGCTCGTTGGTAGAGGGCCAGGGCATCAGGTTTCGTTTCTAGGGTCACACGCGCCTCCAGTACAGGGCATAGGGGTTGGCGACGCCATTGTACAGAACGGCGCGAGGTGGGCAAAGGCGCGAGGGGCTGACGGGTTGCTGCTTTTTAAACGACCTATCTCTTATCAGGCTTTCTTGTCTTTCTTTGCAAGGCGCTTTTCTTTTAGCGTTTTGCCTGGTTGCTTCTTCTGCGCCTTTTTTGCATCTTGTCCCTTAGGCATGTGATTCTCCTTTGTCCTGGTTACTTACTACCAAGAGGGTGGTTGGAAATGTTAACTATGAGATTACATGTATAGATAAGTACTCGTCCATCCGTCAACCGCCTTGCTGCACTGGGTGCGTCAGATGTGGGGTAGGCAGCAGTTGCGTCTCGGCTAGAATGGCACGGCGCGCCTACGAAAGTGCCTTCACAATAGCAGAAAGGATGCTGACACCCATGACCACGCTCATCGATATATCGGTGCCTCTTGAAGAGGGGATGGTTACCTGGCCTGGAAGCACGGGGTTTCAGATGTCGTGGTCCAAACGCATGACAGATGGACACACCTCAAACAATTCACGCATAGATAGTGACGTGCATATGGGTACGCACATTGATCTCCCTTTGCACTTTTTGAGCGGCGGGGCGTCAGCCGAGCATGCGTCATTGGAGGATTTGATTGGCCCTGCGTATGTTGTGGAGCTTCCCGATAGTGAGGTGATAACTGCGGCAGACCTGGAACAGGCTTCAATACCGCCTGCGACCGAACGGTTACTGCTGCACACGCGCAATTCAATGCTTTGGGAAAGTGGCAAGAAAGAGTTCGTTACGGACTACACGGCGCTCAAAGCGGATGCTGCGGAATGGATTATCAACAGGAATATCCGCACGGTAGGCATCGACTACATATCGATACAGTGCTACTCAGACGGCCCGGAGGTACACCACATCCTCCTTGCAGGTGGGGTGTCCATCATTGAAGGTCTCAACCTGCATGGGGTCAGTGAAGGAACCTATGAGTTAATCTGCCTGCCTCTGTTGATTGCCGGGGCTGAAGGCGCTCCAGCCAGGGCTGTACTAAGGCACGTGCAGTAACCGCTTCCTAACGGGGCCGTGAGGCCAGACTAGCCGTCACGATGGCGGGAGAAGCACCAGCGGGATGTCGTGTATTATGTCGCCAAATTCGAATCAAGGAGGCGTTCATGGCTATCCATCTGGACCACACCATTGTCCGTGCTCACGATAAAGAGGCGTCCGCGAAGTTCATTGCGAAGATGTTTGGTCTCCAATACGAGGGACCATGGGGGCCATTTGCGCCCGTTAAGTTCAATGAGACGCTATCTATGGATTTTGACGACCGTGGAGAGGTACACCACAACCACTACGCGTTCCTCGTATCGGACGAGGAATTCGATGCAATCCTCCAACGGGTCAAAAACGAGGGTATCCCGTTCGGCAGCGGTCCCCGCCAGCTAGACGACATGGAAATCAACCACGAGCATACCGGGCGTGGCTTCTACTTCGCCGATGCGAATGATCACTCATGGGAAGTCATCACGCACACATATATTTAACGCAGAAGTCACGTTTCACAGGCCGTCACGTGGCGGGAGTGCGTGGGGGTCGAACCCACCCCCCGACACGAAGGCGCCATGAGAGTCACGTGCGCTACCCCATGGCTACAGACACCCCCGCTGTGTGAGGCAACTGGCTTGCGCCGCTGTTGTGGTATAACGCCTACCAATCGTCGCCACCCAAGTGATACGTGAAATGGCACATCAGACAAACAATCATAGGTTCGGCTGGGAGATCTCTCAGTTCGACCCAGTGAAAATACTCATAGGTTGTGCATCATTGAGCAACAAACTTGAGGCTGCCAACCAGGCGTTTGTTCAAAGCAAAATTCCCGATGGCCCCGCCGGGAGTTCTGAAGTCCAAAACATAGCGTTGAGCCATCATGGAATCGCATTGGCTGCAATGCATGCAATATGGCGTTACCCATGGGCCAAACACGCCGAACCCAGCACCGAAGACATACTGCGAATTGTGAACAATGCGGGCATATTGGATGATCCGTTTATGGATGCTGACCAAGATCCAAGGTCATTGTTAATTCGATTAGCTTACGCGCAGTTCCCACTTCAAGAGTCCT
>CAVOAJ010000197.1:0-3432 GCA_963693605.1 Dehalococcoidia bacterium
GCACCGGCCACGCCTACCAACAAGCAACGGACTGGCACACGAATCACCCCATGCTGTAACGGCATAGCTGAGGAGGGGCTCGGTGATCCCGTAGACGATCGACATTTTCATGAACATGGGTCGCTCTAAGCCTCCGGCAGTTCTATCTCAATAGTCCCCATGACGCTGCCACGAGACTTGCCATGGAGGTCCAGACCCAGTGAGCGGCTGACGCCCCCGTCCAGAGCGTGCTCCATGACAAAATTCAGCGCCTTGACCCCAGGAAGCTCATAGCGGTGAATAGCGCCTTTCACCAGCGCGCCGTACGCCTGCTTCACACGCTCCACGGTAACCTGCGCCTTCACAAGCTCGTAATACGCCTCATCATAGGGAATCACGGAGACGTTGGAAGTGTCTCCCTTGTCTCCCGCTCGTGAAAAGGCTATCTCCCGCAACTGCACCTTACGCATACCCTCTCCTACCGCCTACGACAACGTAGCGATGCCTTCCACCTCAACCACCGCGCCCGGCCTAGCCAGCCCCGCGACAATAACCATAGTGCTGGTGGGCGGGTTGGCTGGCGCCACCTTCTCACGAGCGACACGCACTGCTGCCATGTTCTCTGAGCCCACGATGTAGGTGGTGGTCTTCACAAGGTCGTTGACGGTTGCACCAACGGACGCCAAGGCCGCGCCAATGTTGGCCCACACCTGTAGGTACTGCGCACCGGGGTCGCCCTCGCCAACCAGGTTGCCGTCCTTGTCGTTGGCAAGCTGTCCAGCCACGTAGATGGTGTTGCCGTCCTTCACAATGTGCGTGTAGATGCCTTTGGGCGGTGGGCTGATTGCCTCTGGGTTGATGTATTCCTTAGCCATAGTGTCCTCCTCAAGTGTTGCTACTCTTCAAGCGGTCTGCATTTCCACTGAGACCTCTTCCGCCACCTGCTCCCGCGGTATGAGCGTGGAGTACATGGAGAGACAAGGCCGTACACTGCTCCTGATGCCGCCTCCGCCAACTGGGCCATCGTGGATTTTCAACTCCACCTCTTGGCCAATCTTGAACGCCACTTCATGTGACCGTGTCCTGCCAGCAATGCGGAGCCGCACCTCATTGGGCGCAGCCGCTGGCTCCGGCGCGGTGGGGCCAAAGATGGAGTTTACGCCCATGAAGTCCACCCGTAGCTCATCAATGCGGTCCATCATGGGTTCCAAGTTGGTCTTCGCGGCTTCAGCCGCCGCCTGAGCCTTCTCATAGCAGCCGGGACCTGCCCAGGATATCTCCCCTTCACCAATGTAACCCTCCAACACGCCCGCCAGCACCTTCAAGTCCTTGGGCCGCTCTCTGCCCGCACCTCCAGAGACGCGAACTTTGTCCTTCCCAAGCTCGTCAAAACGCACGTTGCGGAAGTCTGCCGTCACGTCAGGCGTCAGGTACGCTGAGGGATCATGGAGTTCATAAAGAAGCTGCGCCTTGCATGTGGTGGGCGTCACCATCCCGCCGGTGCCATCCACTTTGCTGATGACTGCCTCGCCATCCTCGTAGACCTCAGCAATGGGGTAGCCAATATGAGCCATATCAGGGACTCCGTCGTTGGAGCCGGGGTCGTAGTACAGCCCACCTGACACCAACGCGGTGCACTCCAACAGGTGTCCGATGATGGTTCCTGGGCCCAAGTGGTCCCAGTCGTCGGCACGCCAGCCTAGTTCGTACATCATCGGGGCCAGGAACAGCGATGGGTCGGCAACTCTGCCGGTGATAACCACGTCTGCCCCACGCTCCAGCGCCGCGACGATGGGTTCCGCTCCCACATAGGCGTTGGCGGAGATAAGCTCGCCGTCCAAGTCACCCAGCGGTCCGTCGGTCTCCCATATCCGCATCTCTGGCGTGACCAGGTGCTTGATGTCATCGCCCAGCACCACCGCCACCTTCAGTCCCGTTATGCCAAGCTCACGGGCCACCCGCAGCGTGACCTCCGCCGCGCCATGGGGGTTGGCGGCTCCCATGCTGGTGATTATCTTAACTCCGTTGCGCGCGCAGGCCGGCAGTACGGCCCGCATCCGCTCCTCCGTCATGGGGTTGAACCCTGCGGACGGGTCTTCACGCCGCCGTAGGTGTGCAAAGCCCAGCGTCCGTTCAGCCAGCGTCTCAAAGCACAGGTACTGGATATTGCCGTGTTCCGCCAGCAATGCGGCGGGTGCAACCCTATCCATTTCATAGGCCGCGCCCGCGCCGATACGTACACTCTTGCCTTTCATGACGTTACTCCTACCGGCGGCCTTTGAAGTGCGGAATGATGTGGTCACGGAAGAGCGCGAGTTGCCGCATGGTCTCAGCGTGGGGCATCCCCGGCCACTGCATGCGGAACAGCATGTGCGTTACGCCCAACTCTCGTTCGTATCGCTCAACTTCCGTTATCACGTCATCCGGAGAGCCAATAAGGAAGCGATCACGGGCCAAGTCTTCAAAGGGCAGGTCAAAGGTCTCATCACCCGGCAGGACATCATCCTGGCCCCAGGCTGCGTAGGCTTTGTACTTGGGTTCCAGGTATGGGCGCGCTTTCTCAAAGGCGGTGGCCGCGTCAGTGTCCACAAACAACTCGCGCATCATAGGCAGATCGGTTACGGACTCCGTCCCGGCCTCTCGCTGGGTCGCCTTGTAAAGCTGCACCTGCCCCGCCGTGGTGGTCACGGTGACGTGGGGGCTGATGAGCCACGGGTAACCCTGGCGGGCAGACCGTTTCACAGCGGCGTCTGCGTTGGCGGCCATCCAGATGGGCGGGTGCGGCTTCTGTATGGGCTGCGTGCTCAGCTTTACCTTGGGAATGTGGTAATACGTGCCGTTGAATTCCACCTCAGGCTCTGTCCACAGCCGCTTGATGAGTTCCAACGACTCCACCAGGCGGGGCAACCGTTCCTTTGCTGGTGAGTTAAAGGCAATGTTCTCCTCTTCACGGTAGCCAAGCCCCGCGCCCATAATGGCGCGGCCCCCCGTGATGGCGTCCAGGGTGGCCATGGCCTCCGCCACCTCCACGGGCTGAAGCAACGGCAACAGCAACACCAGCGGCGCCACGGCCATGTCGCCAGCCTCAGCTGCCAGCCTGGACAGGTACGGGATGCTCGCTGGCTGCTGGTAGGGATACGAGAGGTAGTGTTGCCCTGTGGCCAGGATATCGAACCCCGCCTCACGAGCGGCGCGCACCTGCTCAACAGCCTCACCTATCTTGGCGTGCATGTCGTCGCCCAACGGCCACTGGTTCAGTACGAAAAAGCCAAACTTCAAGGGAGCCTCCGCTAATTACACTGGGAATGACGCGGCTTATGGTACATCAGCCGGTGACGTGGCGCAGAGTCAGTGACTACCTGGAGATGTCCCGTCGCTGAAAGAGAATGAAGGCGGCTGCGTAGGTAATGGCCGCTACGCCAAAGAGCACACCCAGGTCCAGCCAAGGAGTTC
>CAVOAJ010000198.1:0-3423 GCA_963693605.1 Dehalococcoidia bacterium
CCTCGTAACGGGCTGAGGAGCTGCTACAGATGGCCGATACGCCCGCGAAAAGCGGCGCTAACCCGAACCGAAGAGCTAATGCTAAAGGAGGCGCCAGCGCGCCACGAGGCACTGGCGCACCAAGAGGCGCTGGCACTTCACGAAGCTCTAGCGCACCACGAAGCTCTAGCGCACCACGAAGCGCTGGCCCACCAAGAAGCTCTAGCGCGCCACGAAGCGCTGGCCCATCACGAAGCTCTAGCGCGCCACGAAGCGCTGGCCCATCACGAAGCTCTAGCGCACCAAGAAGCGCTGGCCCGCCACGAAGCTCTAGCGCACCACCAACTCGAGCCATCAACAACAGGAAGCCTGTCCGTGACATGGCCCCACAGCCTCTGGTGAAGTACCTCGTGACTTCCAGTGTCGGGTCCCGGCGAGCCAGTGCCACGCTGATCATGGACGGTCGCGTGCAGGTTAACGGAGAGAAGGCAGTCGCCCTCATGCAGCCGGTGGCGGGCTCTGACAAGGTGACGGTGAATGGCACGGCTGTTCAGTCGCAACAGACGCAAGCGGGGCCAACATACCTGGTGCTGAACAAGCCCCCTGGCTATGTGACTTCAGTCCGGGATGAGCACGGCCGTAGGACGGTGATGAGCCTTGTGCCGGAGGATTTCAGAGTCCCCGGTCTGGTTCCGGCTGGCCGCCTGGACATGGACAGCACGGGGCTGATTGTCCTTACCAATGACGGTGACTTTGTGTACCGCCTGACCCACCCCAAATTTGAGGTGGAACGAGAGTACCACGTGGTAACGGATGAACCGTTGCAAGCCCCGCAGCGCCGAGCCTTACTAGAGGGGGTGCTCATCGATGACAAGCCGGCCAAGGCCGCGTCTATGGAGAGCTTGTCGCCAACGTCATACCAGGGCAAGACACAAGCGCGGTATAGCGTGGTGCTGATGGAGGGGCGCAACAGAGAGGCGCGTCGACTGTTTGAGGCAGTTGGGCGTCAGGTACTAGCGCTGCGGCGAGTGCGTATGGGGCCACTGTTGCTTGGTTCGCTTCCCGCAGGCCAGACGCGGCTGCTCCAACCAAAGGAACTCCAAGAGATCAGGTCACTGTTGGGACTTGAGAACAAGCGGGCTCCCAAACAAGCCCCCAAGCGAAAGGGTTCTTCCAAGAACGAACGGGCAAAGCTTTTTCCAAAGAAAGTAATCATCAGAAGAGGAAAGCAATGAGCGCAATTACACTGGCAGAGGCAGAGAAAATTATCAGCGCTGCCAAGATGAAGGCGGACGAGATGGGCATCAAGGTGGCGGTGGCCGTGGTGGACCCTCGGGGAGACCTGATAGCCATGGTCCGCATGGATGGCGCACCGTGGCGGTCTATCCAGCTATGCCAGGGTAAGGCTTATGCTACTGCCGCGTACGGCATCTCCAGCGGTGAGCTGCAAGCACGGGCGGACCACCCTGTGGCGCGGTCGCTGATGATGATGGCGGGCGGTCACATGGTGCCGTCGCAGGGCGCGCTCCCTGTCATGCGTGACGGGGAGATGATTGGCGCGGTGGGCGGTAGCGGCGCAAAGCCTGAGGAGGATGAAGAGGTGTGCCGGGCGGGGATAGCTGCGCTGTAGGCGGTTACGCTTGACAGCAAAAGGCGACGTGGTACGGTAATGCGCGCGTTGGGCGGGGTTACCCCGCCTCATTTGAACTACCAGGAGGAGTCATGACGGCAATGCAACTAACACAGGCGGGCACCAGCAAATTTGCCCAGGCGGGGAAATTCCAGCTTCATTACAACGAGGCAGGAGACGGCGATCCGCTGATATTTCTACACGGCAGCGGCCCCGGCGCGACAAGCTGGAGCAACTTTATCAGCAACTTTGCCTTCTTTGCCGAGCACTATCGGGTAATTCTGATAGACCAGCCCGGTTATGGCGAGTCCGACACGGTGGTGGTGCCTCAAGACACCACGCGCCAGAAGGTCAACTCAGACGCAGTCAAGGATCTCATGGACACCCTGGGCATCAAGAAGGCCAGCTTTGTGGGTAACTCCATGGGCGGCGCGACGGCGCTGAGCTTTGCGGTGGACTACCCTGACCGGGTGGATAAGCTGATCCTCATGGGCTCCGGCGGAGCGGGTGACTTCATCTTTGCGCCCCTACCCACGGAGGGCATCAAGTTGCGGGACGAGTCCTTCCGCACCCCATCAGCGGCAAGCATCCGTGCCTTCATTGAGGTCATGGTCTATGACGCATCCTTCCTCACAGAGGAGCTGCTTCAACAGCGTTTTGAGTCCATGATGCTGAAGAAGGAGCACATTGATAGCTTCCTGAAGTCCAACTTTGCTCCTCGTGACATTGCAGCGCAGATCAAGGGCATCAAGGCGCCCACGTTGCTCATTCACGGTCGCAATGACCGCGTGGTGCCGTATGAGTCCAGCCTGCGCTTGCTGGCGTCCATCGCTAGCTCACGGCTGGTTATCTTCAATCAGTGCGGCCACTGGACTCAGTACGAGAAGGGCGCTGAGTTCAACCGGTTGGTCCTAGACTTCATGCAGAACAACTAGGTCCTCTTGAATGAGAGTCTGACCTTTAATCAGTGCTAGAGGAAAGGGGCGCCCCAGACCGGGACGCCCCTTTCATGCGCCTGCCAGATTACGGTGAAAGCAAGAACTCTTTCCTGTTCGTGGTAAGGCCTTTGACCCATGCGCAGGTACTAAGGCGACAAAATTTCTTATGGACAGGCGAGACGGAGGCTTCACACCGTGATCCGATTGCAATCCAGCTACCTTGTAAATAAGCCCGCTGACCAGGTGTTTGACCTGCTGCCCAAAGCCGAGGCAACCGGCCTCCTATGGGGCCTGACGCCGGTGTGGACTGAAGCGGTGGAGCCAGGGAAGGTGTACCGTCGCACTGCTGAGGTCATCAAGAACAACTCGTACCGCATGATCAAGGACTGGATGGTGTCCAAGCATCAGCCGCCGGTTACATTTGAGATGGAGAACGCCGGTGGAGCAAGGCTCTTCGTGCGGTTGACGCAGTCGATTGAGTTGTCGCCAACAGAGAGTGGAACCTTGGTCAGACTCACGCAGCAGTTTGAATTTGGGCCGGTGCTATGGGTGCTGTACCTTGCGCCGCCGTACTGGCTGGCGATTCCGTGGGTGTGGGCCCGGGGCAAGCGACGGCTCAAGAAAAAGCTTGAGGCGTTTGGGGAGCTAGCTGCTTCCAAATGAACGTTTGAGCGCGGATGAAGCGTCAGCGACGGCGTCCTTGGCTCGGCCAATCATTGCTGACATGGCAAAGAAACCATGGATCATCCCGTCGTAGCATTGGTATTGAGTGGGGACATGTGAAGCCTGCAGCCGTTGCGCGTAGGATTCTCCTTCATCACGGAGCGGGTCGAACTCCGCCGTTATTACCAGCGCCTCCGGCAGGCCGCTCAGGTC
>CAVOAJ010000199.1:0-3394 GCA_963693605.1 Dehalococcoidia bacterium
GGGCAAGGGGTACCGCATCTGCATATGCACCTGCTGGCTGGCCGCCCTCTCTTGGCGATAGGGTAAAGCCACCACATGGCAACCATTACTTTGCCGCCACTGCTCCAGACAAGACTTGACGCACTCCCTCAAGGTCTCCAAGCACACATCCAGCGCGTACGAGAGATTGCCAGGGAGCTAGCTGCCGCGCATAACCTGGACCAGGACATTGCGGAACTGACCGCCGCCGCCCATGACGTAGCGAGATCGGCAAAGCCTCAGGTGCTACTCGACGAAGCGCGGCGCATGGGCTTACCCATCAATGCAGCAGAGGCCAACGCACCTGTTCTGCTCCACGGCCCGGTGGGCGCACGATGGCTAAGCGACGAAGGTGCCACCAGCAATGCCACCGTCCTTGAGGGCGTCCGATGGCACACCACCGCCCACCCAGAACTATCACCAGTGGGGCAAGTCGTTTTCCTGGCTGACAAGCTGGATCCCATGAAAGCAGCCCAATTCCCGTTCCAAGAGGGCGTACGCACCGTCGCCTTTGAAAATCTCTGCGGAGGCATTCTGGCATTCTTGGACGGAGCGCTGGCAAGGCATATTGAGCGCGGGGAACTTATTCACCCTACGGCGGCTGAGACGCGGAACGCCATGCTGATAGCCGGGGCCTGCTAATAGATTGTCCCGTGCTACAATGCCGCATCGTAGCTTCATCCGCTTGTAATTTTGTCCGTTAACCACCTCTGGTTATGACTTCAGATACGCAAAAGCTCCAACAGAAACGTGGCCGCTTCTACGCATGGCGCATTCTGGCGCTCATGCTCGGGCCGCGCGCTGGCGGTGCTGGCGTAGTCCAGTTCTCCAGCACCGCCTTCGTCATCCCTTTGGAAACCACCCTTGGCGTGAGCCGGAGTCTTATCTCCGCCATTTTGACCCTTGGTTTGACGGTTTCCAGTCTCACGTCTCCGGTGCTCGGCATCCTCATCGACAAGTTCGGCGCACGGAAAGTCCTCTTCGCCACCACCCTCCTCGTCGGCGGAGGGTTCATGCTGCTGTCCCAGGCACACTCAGTGCTTGTCGTGGGCATCGCTTACATTGGCTTTGTAGGTCTTGGGTTCATGACCCTTGCCTTCCAGGGTACGTCAGTCATCGTCAACAACTGGTTCGACAAATACAAGGCTACGGCCATGTCCATCCTACAGGTAGGCGCCAGCGTCGGTGCCTTTATACTGGTCCCGCTCCTTGCCTACATCATCGACTCGGTAGGCTGGCGTGAGGCTGCCTTCGCCGCCGGCGTCATCATCATTGTCCTGGGGATTCCCGGCGTAGTTTTCAGCCGCAATACTCCAGAGGAAGTGGGGCTGGGACCGGACGGCATACCTCGTGACCCCGTACTCACATCCAGATCACCCATGGCCCCGGAGCTGACAGGGCTCACCGCGATGCAAGCGGCGCGCACCACGGTGTTTTGGACCCTCTCCTTTGCCACCGTCTTCTCCACTGCCGCCACGTTCACCCTCTTGCTCCACTTCGTCCCCATCCTGGTCTGGAAGGGCATGACCCCCCTGGGCGCGGCAGGGTTGGTCGGCGCATTGGCAGCAATCAGCATTCCCATAGTCCTCCTTGTCGGCGCCCTGGGGGACCGTTTCCACCGACCAAAGGTCGCGGCGGTGCTCTCCGCCGTTGTTGGACTCGGTGTACTTGTGCTGATACTAGGCACTGAACTCTGGACGTTTTGGATAGCCGTGGTTCTAATATCAGGCATTCAGGGGCTGTTCCCTTTGGTCTGGGCCGCTACGGGTGAAGCTTTTGGCCGCCGTGCCTTCGGCACCATCAGAGGCGCCATCACCGCAGTGCAGGTCTTGGGCACCGCCACCATGCCGGTCATTGCTGGCACCATATTCGACCGCACCGGCAGCTATACCATCGCTCTGTGGATGGTCATTGGTTGCACCCTGCTGACGTCGCTATTCTTCCTACTCACGCCGCGCATGACATACAGGGCCACGCCTGTTTACTCCGAAACGCCGGAAAGCGCATGACTCTGGAAATTGACAGGCCAGACAAGCTCTAATACTGTGGCTTCCAGTACAAACCGTCAGGAGCACGTCACCATGACAAACGCTACAAACGGACACACTTCAACCGCTGAACGGGATATACGAGACTACTCCCCCATCCATGGGCTCAAGGAGTACTGGTACCCCGCCATGGAAGCCAAGAAGGTCAAGAACAAGCCCATGGGCCTCGACTTGCTTGGCGTAGACCTTGTCCTCTTCCGTGGCAAAGGTGGAGAGGTGGCCGCACTGTGGAACGTATGTCCCCACCGTGGCGGCTCTCTCATGCATGGCGATTGTCACTTTGAAGGTACCGTCTCCTGCCCCTACCACGGCTGGACCTTCGACGGCGATGGCAACGTGCTAGCGGTGCTCCCTGAAGGCCCAGAGTCCAAGATTCCTGGCAAGGTGAAGGCGCGCAAGTACCCCACCGTAACGCTCAAAGGTATGGTTTGGGTCTGGATGGGCGAAGGCAATCCAGCGCCGCTAGAAGAAGACATTCCGCCGGAGTTCTTTGATGACCGCAGCATGATGCAATACGCAACTGAATATTGGCCTGTGAACTGGCTACTGGCCATGGACAACGGCCCGGACGCCCACGTGCCCTACGTGCACCGGAACGCTGCCCGCAGCTACATGTTCCCGGTCCCTGCAACCGGCCCTGTGGGCCTGCGGAACTACGTCGTTAACGGGCGGGCAATCATCGCCCGCAGAAGCCCCAACAGCCGGACACCAAGCAAGCCCTTTGCGCGCGTCTACTTCCCTGTGCTCAACGGCTACTGGCCTAAGCATAACTGGCGGGCTTTGTGGACGTGGATGTTCCTCCCACTGCGGCGGCGGGCTGCCAAAATGCACCAATGGGACACGCCAGAGGAGTGGGGAGGCGGACATCACCTGCCTGCCATGTTCCGCAGTGACCACAAGACAGACCTCTACACGCGGTTCAGCGTGCCGGTGAATGAAACCAGGTCCCGCCAGGTCTACTTCAAGGCAGTGCGGCCCAATAGCTGGCTGGGGCGATTGTATGAACGCACCCACTTCAAGCTCTACGGACGCTGGATGCAGGTCACCAATTTCTCCATGCAGGACGCGGGAGCCATTGGCCAACAGACCTACAGCGTCCCAGAGTTCCTTTCCGCCACTGATTCCCACCAAGTCCTCTGGCGGAGGCTGCTCATGCAAGCCAGAGGCATGATGCCACCTCAGGAGGCCCAGAGCGTGCCTGGGACTACAGCGGAGTTAATCAGCTTCGCCAGGCAGGAAGAGCAAGGGTTGGAACCGGAAAGCATATTGAGCGTGGGCAAGGAGTCCACTCGCTCCACACCCGTGGAATCCAGCCTCTAACACGCTCT
>CAVOAJ010000200.1:0-3322 GCA_963693605.1 Dehalococcoidia bacterium
CTTCGTTCTACCTGCTAGTCGTGGGCTTGTCTCTGGGGTTTATGGTTGCAGTCACCACCAGTCTGCACATCATCCCTCACCTGACGGATACGGGGCTGTCGCCGGAACAGGCCGTCGCTGTCATGTCAGTCTCGGCCATAGCTGGAGCGTTGGGTTCGTTGGCCTTTGGCGTCGTTGCTGAGCGGTTGACCTCTCGGGTGGCGGTGATAGTCACCTACGTCATGTCGGCGATGGCCTTTGTGTGGTTGCTGAACGTGGACTCATTCCTCATGGCCATGGCCTGGGGCATCCTGTACGGTGCAGTGCTGGGCGGCGTCTTCACCTTGCATCAGGTGGTGATGGCGGACTACTTTGGCCGGGGATCCCTGGGTACGATACGGGGCGTGGTGCTGCCGTTCCAGAGCATCATGCAGGCTGCCGGGCCGGTGGCTGCGGGCCTGGCCTATGATATGACTGGTACCTATTCGCAGGTGTTCGGCCTGTTCGTGGTGTTGTCCGTGGTATCTGCGGCGCTGGTGCTTGCGTCCAAGCCACCTACGCAGCGGGCTGTCAGCGCAGAACTGAAGCCCGCCAGCGAGGGATAGACTAGTGGCGTGCTATCAGGACGTTGACGGTGGTGTCCATGACCAACGTTCCCTGCTGCACAAACGGCTTTACCGCATCACTGAGGTCGGCTTTCATCTGGTCAAATAGCTGCTCACGCTCTGCGGGGGACTTAACAGCGAACCCCGGCAGCACAGCCGTAGCTCCTCGCAACATCATTGGCGCGAACTCATCAGGGTTGCCTACACGAATAGTCAGGTCTGCCTGCTGAATGTCCACGTTGGAAAATCCAGCTTCACTTGCCAGGCGACTTATGATTCCAGAATCGCCCAGTGAAAAAGGTGGGCCGAACGCGCCGGGCGCAACGTGGCGAGACACCACCGTGTCGAATGCCTTCATGACGGGCTGCGCAGCGAGGTTCCGCCACAGGCTGATGATGGCCCTGCCTTCAGCTGTCAGCACACGCTTTATTTCCTTGAGCCCCACGCGAGCGTCAGGGAAAAATTGGAGACCCTGCTGACAGAGGACAAGGTCAAATGAACCATCTTCAAAGGGCAGCTCAGTGCCGCTTCCCTCTCTCCATTCAACCTTCGCTCCACCACTGGGCGTCAATGAGCGAGCGACCTCCAACATGCCAGGTGAGATGTCCAGTCCCGTCACGGTACCTTCCGTACCCACAATGGATGCAACAGACCGGGTGACAATGCCAGTACCACACGCCAGGTCCAAAACTCTTTCTCCAGCCTGGGGCAAGGCTCTTTGCAACAGGTCTGCGGTCCACGGTACGAACATGTTTTGAACAATGTGTCGCTCGTAGGCTTCTGCCGGATTTGGAGAGGGGACATTCGTTGCCATAACGTACCTCGCTTGGGGTTGTTGGGTCACTCAATGTTACATAGGTCTTGGCAATCCGGCCATGGAACTTTTGTTCCTGTGGGTTAATACCAGCCAGCGTGGTAGCCAATGGAGTGTGGCGGTGGATATGGGGAACGGTCTACGCCAGGAACTTCAGCACCAGATTGCTGAACTCGTCCGCCTTCTCGTACTGGGGCCAGTGGCCGCACTCACCAAAAACATGCAGTTGCGCATCCGGCAGCTTCCAGAGAAAGAGCAGCGCGTGGTCCAAGGGCACGGAGCGGTCATCACGGCCCCACACCAGCAGTGTCTTGGCCTTCACCTGATCCAGCAGCGCTACGGGGTTGTTCAGCCGTGCGCCCGTGTTGGTGGCGCCCTTCATGAAGTTCTCAATGTGCTGTGGGTGGCCAACAATGTCCTGGTAGCGGTCGTCAATAACCTCGTCTGTGACCAACGCACGGTCGCAGACGTATAGCTCCAGGAACCAGCGCGCCGTCTCGCGTGTTGGGTTTAGATAGAAGGCACGCTCCGCCTTGCCGCCCTCGCTTGGTTGAGGCTTGAAGATGCTCACGCCACCACCCGCAGGGTTGGCCATCACCAGCTTGTTGAGCCTGTCTCCGTATTCAACGGCAAACCGGATGATGCTTGCACCCATGGGGCCGCCCACCAGGTGCGCCTTGGGTATGTCCAATGCGTCCATAAGCTCCACAATGGCCTTGGCGTTCATCAGGTCACGGGGCTCCATGGGCGCGATGGGCTGCGACCCACCGAAGCCAGGCAGGTCTATGAGGATGGTGCGGTGCTTGGCGGCAAAGGCGTCAAACACCCAGCGGTTGCTGCCCCAGCCGCTTGCGCCGGGACCGCCGCCATGGGTCATGATCACGGGGTAACCGGAGCCAGCCTCGTGGTAGTGGAGGTTATAACTGGAGGTCTGGACGGTCTTGCTGGTGGCTTCTCTGGTAAGGGCGGGCATGGGTGCCTCCTTGTGCTGTTGCAGCGGGAGTATACGGCAGGCAGGGGGGGAGAGCCTTGCCTTCCCGTGGCAGATGACGCACCTAGCGAAGATGAGTGCCCAGCCTTTTTCCGATCCTTGCCCAACTAGACATATAATGCGCAGCTGGGCTGAGATATAGCAATTCAAAGTGTGGAGGACGCATGCCTACAGCCTTGGTAAAGACGGGGTGGGTTTTGGTAACCCTTGGCGCGGCGTTAATGTTTCTGTTGGCGGTGCGCTATGTCGGTTTGGACCTGGAAGTCGAAGCTGAAACCAACGCAATCCTTCGGAATTTATACATTGAGCGTCCGACGGGATTGTACATCCACGCTTTCAGCATGACGCTTCCCTTGGTCATCGGTCCAGTCCAATTTTTCCTACGTCGGCTGACGCCTCCAATTCGCCGCGAAAAGTATCTGCCTTTACACCGCTGGCTAGGGCGTACGTATGTAATTGGAGCTTTGATTGGGGGAGTTTCCGGGTTATATCTGGCACTTTTTGCTTATGGCGGGTTGGTTTCATCTTTGGGCTTTGGGACTCTTGCTGTTCTCACATTAGCCTCCACCTGGTTCGCTTACCGGCGTATTTGCGCTAAAAACGAGGCCTCGCACAAAGAATGGATGACTCGCAGTTATGCTTTGATATTCGCAGCTGTGACCTTGCGGCTATTGCTAGGACTCTATCAAGGGGCCTTCGGAATTGAAGAAGAACAGGCGTATCAGTTGGTTGCCTGGACATCTTGGATTCCGAACCTCATAGTTGCTGAAATCATCAACGGGCGCAGGCGCCGACGGGAGAGTGGGCAGATGCCCCAAATTGCGGACGCTCGCTAGGTCAGCATTGCAATGGGATTCAACCTGCTGCTTCCACGTCCTGGGGTAGACTGTTGGTCGTGTACGGGGCTCATTAACATGATGTTGTGCAAGACGG
>CAVOAJ010000201.1:0-3298 GCA_963693605.1 Dehalococcoidia bacterium
CAGTAGATAGATGAGTACGTTGCCAGCGACCAGTGCGAGGATAATGCGCAGGACGCTCTTGTCCCACCCGCGCTCTGCCAGCCAGCCAATGAAATAGGCCGCGACGATGAAGCCGACAATGTAGCCTCCTGACGGGATGGAGAGGAGGGACGTTGCGCTCCACAAAGAGCCGTCCGTTGCACCGAAGGCCACCTCTCCAGAGAAAACTTTGCTTACGGCCCCTGCATAGACAGGTAGGCCAGCAATGCCGGCTAGCACGTACAACATGATGCTGGCGACGGCCCGATAGCTCCCAAGGGCGGCGCCTGTGACGCCTATTGCCAGCGTTTGTCCTGAGATAGGGACAGGCGTCCCTTCAATGGGGAGCCCCATCCACGAAAAGGCGTTGGCGTACCAGCCCGGCGGCGTTCCTGATATCTGCGCGGCAATAGCCGTGAACACTGCGAACCCCACGATTATGGCGACATTTCTGAGGACGCCCTGGCCGGGTATCGCAATATCAACGAGCGTTTTGGTTTGAGCGTGGGCTTGCACAAGGCCTCCATCTATATATAGTCGTGGCGAGTCTAGCAAAGGCCCTAGCTAGGGTCAACGTAGCCGGCAGTCAATTCCTCAGGCGTGGTTGCGAATGCGTACTGGACTGCAAATCCTACCCACGGCCCAGGACACGCTTGGCTTCCTCCGCTACGCGGTCAGGGGTCAGCCCAAAGTGCTTGTAAACGTCCGGGCCCTTTCCTGATGCACCAAAGCCGCTGAGCCCCACGGCCGTCCCAAGAGTGCCAACGTATCGCTCCCAACCCATGGTGATGCCAGCTTCCACGGATACGCGGGCTGTGAGCTCAGGAGGCAGCACCTGGTTGCGGTACTCGGTCGGCTGCGCGTCGAAGAGCTCCCACGAGGGCAGCGAGACCACTCTGGCTGAGATGCCGGACTCCTGGAGCAGCTTACCGGCGTCCATGGCTATGTGGAGTTCAGATCCCGTGCCAATAAGGATGACCTCGGCTTGAGGGGACGCCTCCCAGACCACGTACCCGCCGCGTTGAACTCCGTCAGCAGATGCCAGTGCGTTACGGTCCAGCACAGGCAGGTTCTGCCGGGAGAGGACGAGCACCGTGGGGCCGTCACGTCGTTCCAACGCTGCCTTCCAGGCCTCGGCGGTCTCCGTGGCGTCGGCTGGGCGTATCACTGCCAGGTTGGGCACCGCCCTGAGGCCTGCTAACTGTTCGATAGGTTGGTGCGTGGGGCCGTCCTCTCCCACGCCAATGGAATCATGAGTGAAAATGAACACCACCTGTAGCCCCATAAGCGCAGCGAGCCGCATTGGCGGACGCATATAGTCGGAAAAGATGAGGAACGTGGCCGTGTAGGGGATGGGCCCGCCGTGAGCCGCCATCCCGTTGGCTATGGACCCCATGGCATGCTCACGGATGCCAAAGTGCATGTTGTGGTCAATCGCATCTTCAAAGCCAAAGTCCCCGTGCGTGGTGAGGAGCGTCTTGTTGGAAGGGGCCAGGTCTGCAGAGCCGCCTGTGAGGCCGTGGACGGTGGTGGCTATGGCGTTCATCACCTTATTGCCTGCATCCCGAGTGGAAACCGGCTTCTCCGCTCCATCAAACAGGCCATTGAGTACAGAGTCCCAGCCAGCGGGCAAGTCACCGCTCAGGTCCATGTCCAGTTGCTTCGCTTCGACGGGGTTGGCTTCACGATACGCGTCCAGCAATACCTTCCACTCCTGCTGCTGTTCACGGCCACGGTCTACTGCTTGCCGGAAGTGGCTAAGAGCGTCATCAGGTAGCGTGAACGGCTCTTCATAGGGCCAGCCCAACTTCTGCTTGGTGAGCTTAACCGCTTCCTCACCCAGCGGCTCACCGTGGACTGCGCCGGTCCCTGCTTTGGGGCTGCCGTAGCCAATAACGGTCTTGGCCATGATGAGACTGGGCCTGTCAGTATCAGCCTGGGCTTCACGAATCGCGTTGTCCACGGCCTCTAGGTCAAAGCCGTCAATGGGCCCTATCACCTGCCAGCCGTAAGCGTCGAACCGTTTGCCCACGTCCTCGGTAAACGCGATGCTAGTGTCGCCTTCAATCGAGATGTTGTTGTCGTCATAAAGATAGATGAGCTTGCCGAGCTTCAGCGTGCCTGCCAACGATGCGGCCTCTGACGTGACGCCTTCTTCCATGTCTCCATCCGAGACGATAGCGTACGTACGGTGGTCGATAATCTCGTGGCCGGGGCGGTTGTAGTGCTGCGCCAGCCAGCGCTCAGCTATGGCCATGCCCACGGCGTTGGCAAATCCCTGGCCCAGAGGCCCCGTGGTGGTCTCGATTCCGGGGACAAGGCCGTATTCAGGGTGGCCGGGGGTCATACTCCCCACTTGCCTGAAGCGCCGTATCTCCTCCAGGGGGAGGTCATACCCGGTCAGGTGAAGCAGTCCATAGAGGAGCATGGAGGCGTGTCCAGCGGAAAGGACGAACCTGTCCCTGTTTGGCCACGCAGGGTCTTGCGGGCTGTGCCGTAGATGGCGGTCCCACAGGACGTAGGCCATAGGTGCCATGCCAAGGGGCGCTCCCGGGTGCCCTGACTTGGCGTTCTCCACCGCGTCTACTGCCAGAAAACGGAGCGTATTGATACAGAGTTCGTCGGCTTTGGCTTCAGGCATTGGCTGATCTCCTAGGGGTGCTCCACAAAGGGGCTGGGCAGCGCTAAGGATAGCATTACTTCAGTTGTGGTTGAGCTTTGATAGTGGTGATATTTTGAATGCTAGTGGCGTTGACTTGGATTCCCACAAAAGAAATAGCCTCCGGACATTCATCCGACGGTGATGACAATGGCGGTGATGTCCGGGTCTGGCTGGTCAGCCACTCGGACGTCCAGCGTGCCGGTCTTCGGCTCGAAGGTATGCGTCGCTGTTGGGTCGGTGCTGCTGCAAGCCGCTGCCAGCATGACTGCCAAGAGTAAGACCATGAGAGGCCCCACTACGGACAAGCGCTTAGCCACAATGCGTGTTAAGGAACGTGGTTCTGTCATGAAGTCCTTCTCATTATGTAGATAGTACCCGAACCATTATGCGTATTGGATGCGACTCATGCATCGTCCAATAGGGCGATTCCGGCGGTCTGAAAGGCGGGGCCATAAGTATTCTACGAGTGACTTCAAGCTACATTGGGCACGCTGAAACCTTGAACACCCTGAATTGTTTTTGGTTGACGCTCCGTTTTGACCCAGCGTATTATGGCCGCACGACGGTATTTCAAAGGAGGCGCGGTTATGCTAGAGATGGTCATAGACAGCATTCGCG
>CAVOAJ010000202.1:0-3284 GCA_963693605.1 Dehalococcoidia bacterium
TAATGCGTACAAATGTATTGTCATTGCTGAACTTGAATACCTCTATGTTCCCAAGCGGAATACCAAGATATTCGCAGATAGTAGCCGCCAACTGCGGATTCGCATTCCCGGAGAAGACCTTTAGCTCCTCATAAACGGCCATGTCAGACCCTCGTTCTTACATCAAGTTGGTGCTTTGGCGGAGATTCTTAGTGTGGGTTACCGGTTCAGATGGAACGGTTCTTACCATAGCCTGAGAGCAACGAACACCGCAAGAGGAATGCGCACGAAGTTGGGGTGTATACGGAGCGGCCTTACGCGCGATTGAACTTTCCGCCGCTGCCCACCAACCCGTGCTGCTGGATTGTCACCCGTCGCTCAGGGTCGCTGACCACGTGACCAATTGGTTGAGCCACGCCACCCGCGCCGCGAATGGCCGCCAAGGCCGTGTCCACTTGGTCTGGCGACACCACCACGCAAAAGCCCACGCCCATGTTGAACACCGTGTACATCTCAGCAGTGTCCACGTTTCCTTCCCGCTGGATTACGGGAAAAATGGGTGGCACGTCAAGCATGTCCGTGACCACGTACCCCACTGGTGCATTCAACCGCGACAGGTTCAATAGGCCATCGCCGCTGATGTGGGCCAGTCCCTTCACGGGAACTCCCGCCTTCAGCAACGCCATCACCTCAGGGACGTAGATGTGCGTGGGCCGGAGGAGTTCTTCACCCACCGTCTTGCCGCACTCCGGTAGGTGGCGATTAACGCCCTCTTGGTTAGTTGACAGTGCCTGCCTTGCAAGCGTTAAGCCGTTGCTGTGAACGCCGTTGCTGGGCATGCCAATGATGATATCTCCGGGGGTTATGCTGCTGCCCGTGATGGGCTCCCGGCCGTCCAGGATTCCCATGGCCGTGCCGCTGATGTCGAACGCGTAGCCGGGGCGAGGCCCCGTCAGCGAATCGGGGTGTTGTGAGAGCTCTCCCCCCACAATGGCCACTCCCGCACGGAGCGCGCCGTCCCGCAGACCATGCCCCAGGGCCTCCAGAAGGTCAGGGGCTGGCTCCTCCACGCTGATGTAGTCCACCAACGTGATGGGCTCCGCGCCAGTGCAGATAACGTCATTAACGTTCACCGCCACGCAGTCCCAGCCAATGCCCTCGTAAGACCCAACAGCCTGGGCCACCATGGCCTTGGAACCGACACCGTCGGTTGAAACCACCAAGGAGAGGCCGCCGCGCAAACGTACCGCGTTGGCAAAGAACCCGTTGGGCAACAGTGGCTCCCCCTGCCCCTCACGGAACGTCAGAGTCTCATTCACCCAGCGCAACAGCCCCTTGAGGCCCGCTGATGCAGCCTCAGGGTCAACGCCCGAGGAACTATACGTAAGGGATTTGTCGCCGCCGGATGTCATGCTCGTGTCACTACTCCTTCTGAGACTCCCATCTTACCCTACGGAATACGGCCCACGTATGCACTATGGGCCGTCTACGCGGCGGTTGTGGAAGCGGAACCTTTGTACAGCCTCAAGGGCAATAGGATAAGCCCCGCCAGTACCAGGAACGATCCCGCCAGCAGGAACGCAGAGCCATAGCCATAAACGTCGCTCATGCGTCCCGCAATGATAGGCGCGGGGAGCACAAATATCTGCGTGACAAGGCCGGTCAGGCCCATGGATGAAGCCTGCACCTGCCTTCCGGCCACGTCCATAACGGTGGCGGTGGTGATATTGGTCAGGGTGTAGAAGAAGAGGCCAATGGCGGTCACCACCAACGCGAGTGCAATGCCCGGAGCGGCGACGTCCAGCAGTGCATACAACACGCCAAGGGCAATGAGCGACGGTGCCAGCACGGCCTTCCGGCCAAACTTGTCTGACAACGGACCCAGCACTGGCTGAGACAGGATGCCCATCCCGTGGAGCAAAGCAATATAGACGCCCAGTATGAAGGGGGAGTACCCAAGCTCCAGTTGCAGGTAGAGCGGGAGGAAGGCCAGCACTATCAACCTGCCCATGGTCATCAGCCCGTTGGCCGTCGCCACGCCTATAAAGGTGGGGTGCTTAGCCAGGACGCCCAACGCCTTGAGGTACCCGCCCTGGGCCGTCTTGGCCTGCTCACCGGAAAATGAGTTGCGCAACAGTCTCCATATCAACAGTGCCGCCACCACGCCAAGGATGATCTGCAATTGCAGGACGGTCCGCCAGTAGAAAGCGGCCAGCAACGCGCCAAAGGCCAGCGGCGTGACAGTATCCAGCACCGTCGCACCCATGCCATGGATGGACAGCGCGGTGGCCCGGCGGTCAGGGAAGGTGTTGGAAAGGGTACCCAGAGCCGTGGGGTGCCACATGGCGGAGGCCAGCCCTGAAAGCAAGGCTCCCACAATAACCACGCTATAGAGATTGGCCCTTCCCAGCGTGAAATACGCCAGGCCCATGACCACCAAGGAAAGCGCCAAGATGCGTCCACGCCATTTAGGGAATTTGTCCGCCGTGGCGCCTGTTGGGAGGTTCAGTGTGCTGTTGGCCATCTGACGCGAGGAACTGATAACACCAACCTGCACGTTGCTCAGGCCCAGAGCTTCCGCAATGGTGGGCAGTATCACGGGAAAGAGCTGCTGGTACCAGTGGATGACGGTATGGCCGCCGGTGATAACACCAAGCAACTTAAGCCGTTCAGAGCCAACTCCCTGGACGGCAGCCATGGATTTTCTAATGTTTAGCATAGGTAGGACTGGAAGGTTCTCATACGGCCTCTGTGTTATAAACCAACGGGCCGTCGCCTGCAAGAGATGGCCGCCTCACACTTAACGTCGTACGGCATCAAGCGCCCTGAAAAACGTCAGCGTCACGGGTGTAGCCGCCCAGCCGTTGAGCAGAATTGCGGTTCACCAGGTTCCGTCCATACATGGGGTGATAGAGACTACGGACCTCATGCTCCAAGGTGAAGAGGTGCTCTCCGTTCTCCGGGTCCACGAGGTCTTGAAAACGGTACTGGTTGGCGTCCGTCTCCTCAGTAATGAGCCCTTTCTCCTGTAAGAACTCGTAGGGCTTTGAAAAGTTGCTTAGGTACACCGCTACGTGATGACCGTCATAGGTCCGCTCTGGGGCATCACTTTCAACGAATCGTAGCGTCTGCCAACGGCCCGTCTCCACGCTGGTGGCACCACCACTGACCTCCGCAGGGCAGCCCATCACTCGCTCATAGAACCGTGCAATGCCAGCCGCCGTCCCTGGCCGGACGGGAAACTCCACGTAGGGCATGCCCAGCACCATCTCGCCAAACTGGGGCGCGGGAGCGTAACACCGGAA
>CAVOAJ010000203.1:0-3232 GCA_963693605.1 Dehalococcoidia bacterium
GAGTCGCTGGCGATGACTTCCTCACTCGTAGGTTCAACGGCTGCTTTTAGAGAGGCGCTGGCGATGGCTTCCTCACTCGCAGGTTCAACGACTGTTTCCGGTGAGACGCTGGCGATGACTTCCTCACTCACAGGTTCAACGACTGCTTCTGGTGAGGTATCAACGACCACCTTCCCCCCCATGTTAATGGCGGTTTGGACCAGGTGGCTGGTTGCTGGCGTGCTTAGTCCTCTGAGTCCATCTTCCGTGGTCTCCACCCGGACGGTGTAAGGCGCGCCCAGGGCCTGTTGCAATGCCTCCTCCAGCGCCTGCCTGCCGCGTGGCTCCTCCAACTCATCCTGAAGGCGCTCACTGTTGGACCGGTGAGAGAATTGAACAACCAACGTATCGCCGTCCAGGTATCGCGCATTGGAGCTTCGCAACAACGCACCAATGTCGAAGCGCTTGCCCTTGACCTTGGTCATGGACCGCACAATGCCAGGCCAGTGTTCCGTCAGTGCCGGGTCCGTGGTGGGCCGGTGGTCCTGAGTGCGACTATTGGCTGAATTGGAAGCATTGGCCGTAGCGGGCGTAGGTTGCTGTGTTGGCCTGGATTCCCTTGTGGGCTGCCTTGGCGGCGCGTATTGAGACGGGGCGCCTGATGGGGCTTGGCGCTGCGGTGGCGCATCGGCTATGCGTGGGGGTTGGACGGGCGGTGCTGCGGGAGCTTCTGGCTCTAAATTCAGCTCCACAGTCGCCAGTTCCAAGGGTAGCGGAGAGGGCTGGTCATACTTCAACGACACTTGGCCGAAGAGCTTCAGGGCGCGGAGCACCCGCTCTAAGGAGACGCTCTGGGCCATGAAAGAGAGCTCTTGAGAGACCTCCTTCGCAAGGTCCATGGGGTCTTTGACGCCCGTCTTCATCAGCAACACCGCACGGAGAAAGTCGACGGTCATGCGGTGGAGCGGTCTTAGGTCCAAGCCTTCAGACGCCAAGGCGTTAATAAGGGTGAGTGCCTGGGCCGTATTTCCTGATAGTAAGTGTTTCACCAGCGTCACCGCACGGTCTTCTCCCGCCATGCCCAGAAGTGACCTGACCGCCCCGGGTTCCAACTTGTTTCCATAGGAAGTTACCAACTGGTCCAAGAGGTTCGTGGCGTCTCGCAGACTGCCTCCAGCGGCCCTGGCCACGCTTCGGAGTACCTCTGGAGGCGCCTCCACCCCTTCCGCCTCGCAGATCTGGGCCAGTCGTCCTACAACGTCAGCAATGGATATGCGCCTGAAGTCGAAACGCTGGCATCGAGAGATGATGGTAGCGGGCAGGCGATGTGGCTCCGTGGTTGCCAGTATGAAGATGGCATGGGGCGGTGGCTCCTCAAGTGTCTTCAGAAAGGCGTTGAAGGCCGCGTCCGTTAGCATGTGGACTTCGTCAATGATGTAGACCTTGTAGACACCTTGCCCTGGGGCAAAGTGGACCTTGTCCCGAAGATCTCTGATCTCATCAATGCCGCGGTTGCTAGCAGCATCCACCTCAATCAGGTCAACAAAGCTCGCTTGCTCAATGGCCACACAGATGTTGCAGGTGCCATCAGGGTCGCCTGTTCCCTCGATTCGGCCAAGGCAGTTGACGGCCTTAGCCAGCACCCTGGCGGTGCTGGTCTTGCCCGTGCCTCTAGGTCCTGAAAAAAGATAGGCGTGGGCCAACCGGCCATGGGCCACGGCCTGGCTGAGTGTTTGCGTGACGGCGTCCTGACCCACCACGTCTGCAAAACGCTGGGGACGCCATTTTCTATAGAGTACTTGAGTGGTCATAGACTTCACCGGGGAGGCCGCTGACGCGGCCAGGAGGCAGCTAGCGGGGAAAGACCCTTGCCAACGTCCGCTGCTCCATCTCCCGCATCGTCGCCTCCTCTTCCGCTTCTACGTGATCGTGGCCAAAAAGGTGCAGTACACCGTGTACCAAAAGGAGCGCTAGCTCCTGTTCCAAGGACTGTTCATGCTCTAGGCCCTGACGGGCCGCCTGTGGGTACGAGATTACCACTTCACCGAACCCCTCATCTTCCTCTTGTATTGCGGGAAATGCCGGGTCTTCAGCGGAAGGGCGGTGTACCTCAGGGATTGCGTCATCTGCTGAGTGCTCTGGAGAGAACGACAGTACGTCTGTAACCTCGTCATATCCCCTGTAGGTGAGGTTGAGTTCTTGCAAGGTGAGGTCATCCGCTATCACCACGCTCACACCACGCGCGCCGGAGGGGTCTGCTGTACGCAGCGCCAGTGTCGCAACCTTGCGGAGCCACTGCCGTGACACCAAAGCGCGGAAAGCTGGAAAGACCTGAAGATCAATTGGGCGGCTGGCCATTGGTACCCCACCACCAGGCATGATAACAGGCGCTCATTGGCAGGCGATATGCCTTGTTAGACAAAGGGCTGCTCACTAAAGCGTCTACCATCTCTCCCAGTGCACCATCTCATCCAACGAGACCCGCTTGTTCCCTGACTGAAGCGGCTGCTCCGGGTCTGGGTAACCGAAAGCGATTGCCAGCACAAGCTCATAGCCGTCCGGGATGCCCAACAGTTCCTTTGCGCATGCGGCGTTGTCTGCGGACGCGGGCCTTGAGCCAACCCCGTCCGCCCATGCTGCAATCATCATGTTCTGCGCCGCCCTCCCTGCGTCAAAGGCCCTACCGCCCTCTGGAATGATGATGGCCACGGCCATGGGTGCGGCAATGATGTGTGGAGGGGTCCGTCCGCAGTTTGCAAGTGCCAGCCGTCGTTCAGCGTCCTCAACAACAATGAACCTGCATGGCTCCAAGCCACGAGCGCTGCCCGCCATACGGCCTGCCTGGAATATGCGGTGCTTCACATCGTCAGGGATTGGTGTATCTAGGTAGTGTCGTTCGTCTCGTTTCGTGCGGACGGCGGTGTAAGCGTCCATGGTGTTCTCCAGGTTGAGGTGTGATCAAGTGGCCGGTTGGATGCTGGAGCATTCCCAACGTGACGGCCAGCTTTATATGTGCACGGCCCTATAATAGTGCTTGGCGCGGCCAAAGTGTCGCTACTTACGGCCCAAGGGCCGGCCCATACGCATAAGAATAAAGCTGAATGCAGCTTAGGAGCGTTGCTGAGTGCCCACAGCGGTACAGCGGTTTATACACCCTCAATTCATAATTGGCATCGTGCTGTCCATTGCTGCATCCATTGTTCTACTCTATTTCCATGGTGCGGTGGAGCAGGTGGGTAGCTGGGGCTACCTT
>CAVOAJ010000204.1:0-3229 GCA_963693605.1 Dehalococcoidia bacterium
CGTGCTGATGATTGGCGCATAGGTGCTGGGCCTGCCGATGCCATGCTCCTCCAGCAACTTGATTAGGCTGGCGTCAGTGAAGCGTGGGGGCGGCTGGGTGAAGTGCTGGTCAGGCTTTAGCTCCTGGCAAGTCAACGCCTGACCCTTTGTGATCTCCGGCAGCACTTCCTCTTGCTCCTCTGAACCGTCGTCAACGCCCTCCATGTACAGAGCGCGGAATCCAGGAAACTTCACCGTGGAGCCGCTGGCGCGGAAGACGTAGGTAGCGCCGGTGCGGCCGGGGGCCTCCACCTGCACCTGGGTCTGGTCAAGGATGGCATCATTCATCTGCGAGGCTACCATGCGCTTCCAGATGAGTTCATATAGGCGTAACTGGTCGTTTGAGAGGTACGCTCGGAGCGCCTGCGGGTCGCGGGCGACACCGGTGGGTCTGATGGCCTCATGGGCCTCCTGAGCGCCCTTGGACTTGCTGGTGTAGCGCCTGGGCTCCTTGGGGGCATACTCCGTGCCGTAGTGCTTACGGATGTATGTAAGCGTCTCATTTACGGCGCTGGCGGCCACTTGGGTGGAGTCTGTACGCATGTAGGTGATGAGACCAACCTCACCATCGCTGCCCACGGATATACCTTCATAGAGTTGCTGTGCAACCTGCATAGTCTTGCGCGCGGAGAAACGCAGCTTGCGCCACGACTCCTGCTGCAAGGTGCTGGTGATGAAGGGGGCTGAGGGCCGCCGCTTCACCTCTCGTTTGGTTACATTTGAGACGGAGTAGCTCGCGCCCTGGAGGTCGCCCGTGATGGCCACCACTGCACCTTCATTGGGGAGCTCAAGGCGCTCCTTGGTGCTTGTTGTGCCATGGAGGCGTGCGGTGAAGGACTTGCTGTTCTCCGTCTGGAGATTGACCTCAAGAGTCCAATACTCCTGCGGTACAAAGGCTTCAATTTCCCGGTCACGGTCAACCACCAAACGCAGTGCCACAGACTGTACGCGCCCGGCTGAAAGGCCGCGCTGTACCTTGCGCCAGAGGAGCGGACTTAACTGATATCCAACCAGGCGGTCCAAGATGCGCCGCGCCTGCTGGGCGTTCACCAGTTGCATGTCTATTTCACGGGGGTGGTCAAACGCCTCTTTGATGGCGTCCGGTGTTATCTCATGGAAGACAACGCGCTGGATGGGGATGTTCTTCCAGCCAGCGGCCTGCAGAAGGTGCCATGAAATGGCTTCACCCTCCCTGTCTGGGTCAGTGGCCAGGTAGATGGTGGCAACACCCTTGGCGGCCTTCTTGAGTTCCGTGATGATGGTCTGCTTGCCCTTCATAACGGTGTATTCCGGGCTAAAGCCATTTTCCGTGTCCACGCCAATGCTCCCCTTAGGGAGGTCTCTGACGTGGCCCATGGAGGCTGTTACCGTGTAATTCTTGCCCAGGTAGCGGCCAATGGTTTTGGCCTTGGTGGGCGACTCTACAATGACCAGATGCTTGTCAGATGCTTTTGCCATTCCTATTAACCTACTTAACTTGGCGCTCAGGCGGAGGCTGGTTCATACCCGGCCGTTGCCTCCCGAGTGCGTATGTAATTCATTGCACCGACTTGTTTTGCCAATCCCTTCAGTTCCATGAGGGCCAGAGTCCCTGTCACTACGGTGACGTGCAGTCCGCTTTCGCGGCTCAACTGGTCAACATGGACAGGCTCCGCACTCAGCCACTTCAGTAATAGGGACTCCTCTTCCGTGTCAGCAGTGAGAAGTCCCGGTAAGGGCTGCTGTGTGGCAGCCACCAAACTCAGGTTCAACTCTTCTACTATATCCCTTACGTCCATAACCAACTTTGCGCCTTCTTGAATAAGGGAGTTGGTTAATCGGCTGGCGGGTGAGTAGATGCTCCCCGGTACGCAAAACACCTCTCGTCCTTGCTCCAACGCATGGCGCACTGTCCACAAGGAGCCGCTCTTCTCACCAGCCTCTATAACCAGAGTACCCAGACTCAGGCCGCTGAGCAAGCGGTTACGGCGCGGAAAGTGGTGCGCGTCTGGCCTGGTGCCCAACGGATATTCACTTAGAAGCGCCCCCTGCTGGGAGATTTCATAGCCCAATTCACGGTGCTCAGGCGGATACATGACATCAATGCCAGAACCCATTACTGCAATGGTCCGGCCTCCCGCATCCAAGGCTGCCCTGTGCGCAATAGCGTCTATGCCCCTGGCAAGCCCGCTGATGATGGTGATGCCTGCGGAGGCCAGTTCACCGGCCAATTGGCGGGCCACCTCTTTGCCATAGACGGTTGGCCCCCGCGTGCCGACGACGGTGACGGCCCTGGTGTCTTCCTCCAGCAGCGTGCCCTTCATATAGAGCACGGGTGGGGCGTCAGGGGCCTCACGGAGCAGAGGGGGGTAGGCCGGGTCGTTCCATGTGAACGCTTGCACGCCCAGACGTTCCAGTCGCGCAATCTCTTCACTGGGTTGGATGCTACTGCGGACGGTGACGATCGAATTGACGGTGTGTTGGTCTAAACCTGAGGCCCGCAGCTCAGAGGCCGAGGCGTTCCAAGCCGCTTCCATGGTTTGAAAGTGACGCTCCATAACGGTGGCGCGCACAGCGCCAACGGAGGGAACACGGCTGAAGGCTATCCAGTAAGGGAGATCCCTGTCCATAGTAGCGTGATAGTGTACCACCGGGCTGCAAGGGGGCAATGTCACGGGAGGTTCAACTGGCGGAGAGGGCGGGATTCGAACCCGCGGTCCCCTTGCGGGGACACACGCTTTCCAGGCGTGCCTGTTCAACCACTCCAGCACCTCTCCGCAGGAACTCCTATACGCACCAACGCGCTGCACGTCTGCCAGGCGGCGGCCAGTAAGGAGCTTTTTCATGATAGTGGCATAACGTAAGCACTGTCCACCAAAAGGGCGTCGCACTCTTGGTGACATGGCTAACCCCGTGTGATAGCTTCGCTGTGAAATCGTTGTCATACTGATAGCCATAACAGAGGTACAGAAGCAACATGGAATACGTACGATTAGGCACCGCAGGCGTGCAGGTATCTCAGATTTGTCTGGGCACCAATATGCTGGGCGGCTATGTGGATGAAAAGGCGAGCATTGAGGTGGTACGCAGTTTCATGGATGCAGGCGGCAATTTCATTGACCTCTCAGACACCTATAACGAAGGCAAGTCTGAAGAGGCCGTGGGCAAGGCAGTGAAGGGCCGGAGGGATGAAGTTGTGTTGGGGAGCAAG
>CAVOAJ010000205.1:0-3190 GCA_963693605.1 Dehalococcoidia bacterium
GCAGCAGCAATACAAAGACGTATGACATCAGAGGCACGGAACCGACTATTGGCGCCACAACACTCAACGGCGCTTCACCAAGTGCAGAATAGAGGGAACTGGTGCCTGCCGCCAACCCCAGGCCGGTCAGCACGACCCAGAACAGCCCCGCACGGTTGACGGACTGACGATGGCGGAACTGTCTGCCCCACAACGCGAGCAAGTATCCCATCCCAAAAGTGGACGAGTGGGCCGCCAGCACTAGCCCCGGCGCATAGTGACGAATGACCTGGCTGGCCACGAACCCTTCACTTGCATAGGAGGCTGACGCACCGAATCCAAATAGGATGCCCACGCCAACGGTGCCCATTGCCATGCGATTGGAAGACCAACGACGCAAAGCGCTCATTCTTTAAGGGTCCTCCTGTCAGTGAGCAATATCACCACGCCCGCCACAATCACGAACGCGCCCACCACTGTGGGCAGGTTAGGACGCTCACCGCCTAGCGTCACGCCCATGAGCATGGCCAGCAATGGCGCAGCGCCTATCAGTGGGGCGGTAAGCGTTACACCGGCCTTGTTTATGGCAGCCAGGTGCAGCAATTGCCCGGAGACGTAGCCAAGGGCGCCCCCCAAAGCCGCCAGAGCATAGAACACCAGCGGTAAGCCCGTGAAGGCGCTGGGGCCATGAACAAGCAACGCAAGGCCAACCAACGTGGGGACTATGACAAACATGGCTAAGGTCATGGCCAAGCCGCTGGGCATGTGGTCCAGGGCTCGTCGCGCAAAGACATCACCGGCGCCCCAACCCAGGGCAGCCATAAGGGCAAAAACAATGCCCAACGTCATTGCGTCTACACTCCGTATCAGCGGTTGGAAAGGGTCAGCCCTGCGCGCACCATGGACTCCAGTATCAGCAAGCCGTCCGTACCACCCAGCCCAGGCTCCACCACGCGTTCAGGGTGCGGCATCATGCCAAGGACATTCCCTTGCGCATTGGTCACACCCGCAATGTTGCTCCGTGACCCGTTTGGGTTGGCTAACTCGTTGACCTCGCCCGCGGGCGTGCAGTACCGAAAGACTATCTGACCATTGGCCTCCAGACGGGCCAGGGTGTCGTCATCAACGTAATAGTTGCCATCAGCGTGGGAGATGGGGATATCCAACACCTGTCCCGCCGTCATGGCACTAGTGAAGGGCGTGGCCGCGTTCTCCACTCGCAAGCTGGCTGGTTGGCACCTGAATTGCAGGTGGTCATTCCGCATCAGCGCGCCGGGCAGAAGGCCAGCCTCGCAGAGCACCTGAAAGCCGTTGCAACTGCCAATGACCAATCCGCCCGCTTGGGCGAACTCCGCCACTGCTTGCATCACGGGTGAAAAGCTGGCGATGGCCCCTGGACGGAGGTAGTCGCCATAGGAGAAGCCCCCAGGCATCACCAGGCAGTCATACCCCGCAACTGAAGTTTCCTTGTGCCAGACGTACTCCGCAGGTTCACCAAGCACATCGTGGACTGCGTAGTGCCAGTCAACATCGCTCCAGGTGCCGGGAAAGACCACAATACCAAACCGCATGGGGCGCTCCGTTGCTCAAGTTTGTTGTTCTGAGTTCGTTCGTGGTCCGAAAGCCTCACCACAAACGGGCTTGGCGTCAGTCACTACCCGGCCATGGACTCCAGTAGTTCCGTCACCACGGTGTTGACCATGGTGCCGTCCGCCTTGCCTCTCAGTTGCGGCATGAGGCGTCCCATCACCTTGCCCCGGTCATCCGGGCCGGAAGCGCCCGCATCTTCAACTGCCTTCTTTGCCAGAGCCAGCACCTCATCCTGAGAGAGTTGCTCCGGCAAATAGCGCATGATGACGACCAACTCCGCTTGCTCACTGGCAACCAGATCATCTCTATTTGCGTTCTGGTACATCTCTATGCTCTCACGGTACTGGCGTGTCATCCGAGCAAGGATTTCAGTAACCGCCTGATCATCAGACTCTTTGCGCTTCTCTATCTCTTCATTCTTGAGGGCCGATAGGACAAGGCGAATGGTGGATCGGGTAACAACATCCCCTGACTTCATGGCGGTCTTGAGGTCTTCTGAAAGGCGTTCTTTAATGGTCATTACTTGGCCTCTTGGGGCACGGAACGCGCCCCGGATTGTTCTGCTTCAAGCTCTTTGAATAACTTAGCCATCTTGATGGCCGCCTCCGCAACGTCACGACCCCGGTTCCCCAGCTTGCCGCCGGCACGGTCCATGGCCTGGTCTATGGTGTAGGTGGTAAGCACGCCAAAGGTGATGGGTACGCCCGTCTCACGGGCCACATCAGCCACGCCCCGCGCGGCCTCTGCAGATACATACTCAAAATGCGCCGTCTCACCCTTTACGACAGCGCCCAGAGTCACCAGTGCGTCCCATTGTCCGGTACGGGCCATCCGCAGCGCCGCCTGAGCAAGCTCCAAGGAGCCAGGCACCCACACCACGGAAACATTCTCCTCTGAGACGCCGTGCTGCTGCAGAGCATCTTTTGCGCCCTGTAACAGTCGGGCTGTGAGGTATTCATTGAACTGAGAGACGATGACGCCGACCCGCAGGCCGTGACCGTCTAAGTTGCCGGAGATTTCATGTGCCATAGCGCCCCTATTGTAACGCTTTTGAGAGTCTCCGTTGGGCCCTAAAAGGAACGAGGCCCAGCGAATTTCGCCAGGCCCCTGATATTCCAAGTGTCTGTAGGTGCTACGGCTTGCCGCCACCGCCGGAGTTTCCGCCGCCTCCGGAATTACCTCCACCGGAGTTCCCTCCGCCGCCAGAGTTACCCCCTCCGGAATTACCGCCGCCATTGCCGGAGTTACCTCCGCCAGTGCTAGCGCCTCCACCACCTCCGGAGTTACCACGGGCCTGGGCAACTTTGCCTTTGTCCTCAGGCGGCGCGTTGTCCTCTTGGCGTTGCAGGCGTTCCTCTTTCCTGGACGCCCTGTCCGCTTCAAGCTGAGCAAAGAACTCTGCTCTATCTGGCTTGCCACCACCAGCAGCCTGGTTGCCCAGGTTTGCCAGCCGTTCCGTCACCGATTCAGGCTTGGCAGAGCCACGTACTTCATCAGGCTTGCCTTGACCCTGTCCGCGCAGCAAGAGGACCGTGTCCTCCCCTTCCTCAGGGTCACCCTCTTCGTCGGTGTCAACTTCTATTGGGTTTCCGTCTTCATCCAAGAGCTTCAGCTTACCCTT
>CAVOAJ010000206.1:0-3180 GCA_963693605.1 Dehalococcoidia bacterium
GAGGCTCACCTACCTACAGTGCCCTACCTAGATATAAACAGCTACGGAATTATTGGCGATATGCGGTCTTGTGCCCTGGTGGGTCGCAACGGCTCTATTGATTGGGCTTGTTTTCCAAGGTTCGACTCCCCCAGTATTTTTGGTGCCATCTTGGACGACCGCCAAGGCGGGCGATTTCAGATATCACCCGTTGGTCCTCACTCGGTAGACCAACGTTACCTGCTGGACACCAACATCCTGGAAACCGCCTTCTCCACTCCCACTGGTACAGTCATCATCCTGGATTTCATGCCCATGAACAGCCGCCCGGCCCATGACCCTTCACGGCAGGAATTGCACCGGATTGTTAGAGGAATTCAAGGGTCCGTTGAGCTTCGGGCCTTGTTTCAACCCCGATTTGACTACGCTCGTGGTGAGGTTCACCTCACACCTGCTAAGCAGGGCGTGGTTGCCACAAACGGCTCAGACAGCATGGCCCTGATATCGTCCATTCCGCTCACCGTTCTTGGCCCTGACAGTGATGAAGGTCCGGCAGCTGTCGGTAGCTTTTCCGTCGCAGCAGGAGATGAGGCGCAGTTCATTGCAGCGTACGGCCTCACCCGCACTCCAACGGTACGGGCCATGGATAGTCACGCCAAACTGGAGCAAACCAAGCGGTACTGGCAGGGGACGGTCGCAAAGATTCACTACCATGGCCCATGGCACAGCCAAGTGGTTAGGTCATTCCTCGCGCTTCATCTCCTCGTTTACCGGCCCACCGGAGCAATCGTCGCCGCACCCACCACCTCCCTCCCGGAGCACCTGGGCGGTGAGCGTAACTGGGATTACCGCTATTCATGGCTCCGAGACGGAGCATGGACCGTGGGCATTCTTTACCGATTGGGAGACCCGCATGAGGGCCAGGCATTCGTCCGGTGGCTGACGCAGCGGTGTTGGCTTGGCGTGGAGCAAATGCAGATTCTCCATGGCATCCACAGTGAGAGCAGCCTTCATGAGACAACGCTGGACCATTTAGAGGGGTACAAAGGTTCGAAACCAGTGCGCGTGGGAAACGAGGCAGCCTACCATCGACAACTGGATGTGTACGGAGAGATGGCATTCAGTTTGGCCACCTACCACAAGTTCACAGGCCGTTTGCCCAAGGACGGCTGGAAGCTGTTGCGCCTTCTAGCTGACTTAGCGTCAACCACGTGGCACACAAAAGACAGGAGCATCTGGGAGGTACGCGGAGCGGAGCAGCACTTTGTGTATTCCAAGATCATGTGTTGGGTGGCGTTGGACAGAGCGGTTCATATAGCGAAAGCTGATAACCACCGTGCGCCCATTGAGTTATGGCGCGCAGAGGCGGACAAGATCAAGGCGGAGGTACTGGAAAAAGGGTGGTCTGAAGAAAAGCAGAGCTTTGTGCAGCACTTTGACACTGACGCCGTAGATGCCAGCGCCCTCATCATTCCTTTTGTAGGCTTCCTGCCGCCTGACGATCCACGTATCCGCTCCACCGTCCACCGCATAATTCAGGAGCTTTCCAGCGGGGCGTTCGTCAAGCGTTACCTGACTGATGAGACGGACGACGGTCTTAAGGGCGATGAAGGCGCTTTCGTTATCCTGAGTTTCTGGCTCATTGGAGCATTACTGGTCATAGGGGAAACTGAGGAAGCGACCTGGCGCTTCAAAGTCTTGACTGCCCACGCAAATCACCTGGGCCTTTTCGCGGAGATGGTGGACACAGTCACCGGTAAAGCACTTGGCAATTTTCCTCAAGCCTTCAGCCACATAGGCTTCTTGCACACCGCTATAAACCTTGGCCGTGCACTTCAGGCTGAGGGTTCTGACGAACTTTTGGGCTAGCGACGGTGTTCCCTACTTGCCTTTGAATTGTGGCTGCCGCTTCTCTAAGAACGCCTGAACAGCCTCTTTATGGTCATCAGACCGCCTGGCAAGCTCTTGCGCGGAATGGGCCAATTCCATGCTCTCCCGCATATCCAAGCCCATGGACTTATTCACCAGGTACTTGGTCAGTGACATTGCATACGTTGCGCCACTGGCCATGCGCGCCGCAAGCTCATGGGCGTTGGTCATGAGTTCATCGTGGGGGTACACCCTGCTGACCAAGCCAATGCGGTAGGCCTCGGCGGCGTCCAGCCTTTCACCGGTGTATTGCATCAGGAACGTCTGGCTCAGACCAATCAGCCGTGGAAGCTGCCAAGCACTGCCGTCACCGGGGACAAGCCCCATGCGCACAAAGGTCTCAGATAACTGCGCTTGGTCAGACGCCAACCGGACATCGCATGAGAGCGCCAACCCCAAGCCCAGGCCCATGGCGTGGCCGTTAATCGCTGCAATGGTTGGCTTTTGAATTTCTTGGATGCGCAGCGGCAGTACAGAGCCTGATAGAGAGCCTTGAGCTTGGCCCGCATCTTTCTTATATCCCAGTTGATGTTCCATCTTGCCCCACGGAAGCTGTGAGGGCTTTTCCTCTTGCACACCCCGGCTCTCAATAACCTGATTGAACACTTTGATATTCGCGCCTGCGCAGAAAGAAGGGTCCTTGCCAGTAAGCAACAGCACCTTGTCATCAGGCTCACTGTCAAATCGGTCAAATTCCGCTAAGAGTTCAGTCACCATCTCAGGGCGGATGGCGTTACGCGCGGTAGGATCGTCCAGCGTGATGGTCAGAACTCCGTTTTCTCTATCGGCATGAATGTATTGATGGGCCACGGTACACCTTGATTTTGGGGTTGATTAGAAGCTGGTTTACTATAGAGGAAAGGCTAGACCAGCGTAAACGAGGGATAGTCAGTGCGACGGAATCCGCTTAGAATGTAACCTGCCACTGTGGACACGAGCTATTAGCATAGCTACACTAGTGCAACAAGCGGTTCTGAATTACGCACTCCAGTTTATTATAAGGAACACAAGCGACCCCACAATGGCAAGCACGCTATCTGCCGCACCTTCCACCCCTTCACTGTTTCTCTCAAATATTCCATCTGGGCCCAATCCTTTGGGCAAGCAGGAATACACCGAGCTCTACCAACTGGTAAAGCAACGTGGTCTTTTAGACAAACAGCCTCGTTTTTATACCTACAAAATTGTCTCTTCCCTAGGGCTCATGGCTGCCAGCCTTGCTATTATGGCCACATTTGGCAGCCTCTGGGTGCAATTGCTCAACGCTGTCTT
>CAVOAJ010000207.1:0-3171 GCA_963693605.1 Dehalococcoidia bacterium
CTGGGTATGCGGTTGCCCGGTATGCAACGGCTGCCTGGCGTGAGTGGCCCCGGTGCCATGTACACCCGATGGTGCGTTCCTGTGGATGCCAACCTTACCCGTGTGGTCTACATCCGGTCCCAGCGCATCAAGACCCGCATTGGCAGGTTTGTAGACTGGTTTGCTTATAAGTTCTACCGGGACTTCCTGGCCCACTACAACTTCTCTGACCAAGACTATGACGCCATGCGCTCAGCACGGTACCAGTACCCTGAGTACCTCTCCTCTACGGACTCTCACATGATTGCTGGGCGTCGCCTGATTACGACCTACGCACGGGGTATAGAGCGGGTCATAGACGTTGTGGAAGAGACCACCGCTGAGCGCCTCTCAGAGGAGATAACGCAGCAGGTCACAGAGGCTTCCGGGCCAAGTAAGCAGGGGTAGCGAGAGGTATATAGATGAAATTTGGATTTACGCTGACCGGACTGCTTCAACAACCCGCGAACGTGGACATGCAAAAGCAGTTCCGTGATGTGGTTGAGTTGGTCCAGTTGGCACGCGAGTTGGGCTTTGACTACCTCTACTCTGGCCAGCACTATCTCAGTGCCCCCTACCAGATGATGCAGCCCCTGCCCACCCTGGCACGCTTGGCCGCTGACGCTGAAGGCATGGGGCTGGTGATCACCACCGTCCTACCATTACACCATCCCGTGAACCTCGCGGAGGTGGTGTCGTCATTGGACATCATCACTGGCGGGAACATGGCCCTGGTTGCCGCGTTGGGCTACAGGGATGAGGAGTACAACGCCTTCGGTGTGGCCCCTGGTACCCGTGTGCCCAAGATGCTGGAGGCCATGGAGGTGATGAAGCTTCTCTGGTCAGGAGAAGAGGTCACCTATCATGGTGAGTATTTCCAGCTGGACCACGCCACCATAGGCATACCTCCCGTGCGGAAGCCGCACCCATCGTTCTGGGTTGCTGGCAACGGCGACGTAGCCATTGAGCGGGCGGCACGTCTGGGCTATGACTGGTACATCAACCCACACGCGGCTTACGAGACCATCGCCAGGCAGGTGACGTTATACAACGAGACCCGTCAGGCGGCAGGCCATCCTGCGCCAACAATCCGCCCCATGGCTCGTGAAGTGTTTGTGGGTGAGACGAGAGAGCAGGCCTTTCAGATCTGTGGGCCGTATCTCGGCGCAAAGTACGCCACGTACGCACAGTGGGGGCAGGACAAGGCCATGCCTGATGATGGCTCCCTGACAGCCGCCTTTGCAGAGCTTGCCGGTGGCCGGTTCATTATTGGCGACGCTGAGGACGTGATTACAGACCTCACCCGCTATCAAGACATGGGTGTCACTCACGCAAGCCTGCGTATGGGGTGGCCCGGCATGCCCAAGGAGGCTGTCGCCACCTGCATGCGGCTTGTGGCTGAGCGAGTCATGCCCAGCTTCAAGGAACCTGTCACTGGCGGGCCGATATTCGGGTAGCCAGTCCAAGTGCGGTAGGTTTACGCGCAGATAACTTTGAGGTGAGAACATGACCCAAACAGCCACGTATACGGAACAACAGTTCATTCAGGACGTGAAAGAGGTATTCGCCTCCACGCCAGACGCACACAGCCAGGCTCACAGGATAGCGCAGCACATGCAGCGCATGCTGGCGGTACCTGACTGGCCGGAAAGCAGCATCCGCGCTCAGGGCGGCGGTGAGCCCGGCTCCTACATACTCCACAAAGACAAAGAACAAGGCCACCCTGCGCCGGGTTTCGTGTTGTTAGCCTATATCAACGAGCCCCGCAAGCCGACCGACATCCAGGCTCCTCATGATCACGGCGCGGCCTTTGTGGTCTACGGCATCGCATCGGGCGGGACCATCCAGACTCGCTATCGTTGGGAATACAGCGAGAATCTTGAAGAGCAGCCCAGCTTGAAGGCGTGGCAGGAGATAGACCAAGCTCCCGGCATGGCGGCATACTTCCTACCGGGTGAGATCCACAACACCCAGCGCCGCACGGACCAACCGACAGTGTACGTCCGGCTAACCAGTCAGGACCTTGGTGAGATATGGCGCCACCGCTATGACCCACGGACGTTCAGCGCTCACGGGTTCAAGTCACCGGACGGCCCACAACAATAGCTATTCCGACTACTAAAAAAGCGGCCTTCTCTGAGAGAAGGCCGCTTTTGCTATACCTGAGGCTTTATTAGGAGATTGCCACCAGGCTGGCAATCTCCGGCCTGCGCTTGGAGACACCGGCCCAGTCAGCCGTCTTCCGGCTCACCTTGCCGTCCCTGAAGAACTCCAGGAACGCCTGCGCAAACATCTCAGGCTGGTCAGTCTGCCCCTGATGCCCACACTCTTCAGGGTAGAAGAACTGGATGTTCGAGAGGTGGTCCTCCTGAGCATAGCCATTGGAGACAGGCAGCAACACGTCATCAACACCATAGAGGTATATGGCGGGAAGAGTCATGGTATCCAATCGCCCTTTTGTGGATATTTTTTGGTTGAGGTTCGCATCATTAAAGATGGTCTGCTGCGCTTGAAAGTACGCGTTAAAGGAGTCTTTCTGCTTGTTGGCAGCGTTGGTCCTCATGGTGATGAGTTCATCTGAAATGGCGCCCTGTCGGTAGATGATGGACTCCATCAAACTGCGCATGGACTTCTCCGTGCCATCAAACAGCGCTTGTACGTTCATGGTGGCAGGCTTCAGGAGGCTGGGGTCCACAAGGTCGCCGACGGTGCCTGCAATGAGCGCGAAGCTGATGACCTTCTCAGGGTGGGCAACCACATATTGGGTTGTGTTGCGACAGCCCATGGAGTTCCCTGCAATGTGGAAGCGGTCAAGACACATGGCCGTCGCAAAATCATCAACAAACTGCGAATGAGTGATCTGGCCCAGCTTGGGCCAATACTCCTCTTTGGTGTCCGCCAGGCCAAAGCCTGGCTGGTCAGGACAGAACACGCGGAAGCCGTTCTGAGCCAGGAAGGGGGCCATGAACCGCCAACCGGCCACGCCGGATGATCCGGCTATGCCTCCGTGGAGCAAAATCACCGCAGGCCCAGTGTCCCCGGCGGTCATATAGTGGGCCCTTGCCCCGTTGCCAAGCTTGACCCAACGGCTGGCCATGCCGGGAACGTCAATGATGCCTTCTTCTGTGAGTGCCATGGTTAGTATTCCTTACG
>CAVOAJ010000208.1:0-3126 GCA_963693605.1 Dehalococcoidia bacterium
CTGACTACATCACCGGCGCGGACATCCCTGTGGACGGCGGCACCCGGGCCAAGTACCCCGGCTGGCAGCCCGGTAAGTTCACCAACATTGATGTGAAGGAATACTATGAACAGAACGTTGCCACGGCCTTCGGTGAGCCGGTGGAAAAGACTATTTAGAGACATGGCTTGTAGGTAAAAGATAGGGGCGTCCCGCTGTACGGCGGGGCGCCCCTATCTTAAGTATCGGGTTGTTGCTGAACAGGTTGGATGCGGATGACATCGATACGCTGGACTCCGAGGCTCTGGTCGCAACCAGGCCGAAGGCGGTTTCCGAATCGCTGACCGCCGCCCTTCAGCCTTACTACGCGGAAATCGCCGCCAACGCCCTTTGGGCGGGCTGGGCCTCCCACCTATCTCGACTTGGTGCGGAGTACCTGTAACCAACTCCACTAGCGTTAACAATCACCTCACCATCGACTGGATCAAGGCTCAGCTTCTTGCGGAGCGAGCCTATATACCAGCGCAACCCACCGGCTGAGGCAACCTTTGTTCCCCATACGCGGTCTTCCAAGTCATCATGGCTTATGTAACCACCATCCCGGCAGACCAATGCCGTCAACAGCCGAAATTCAATCGGGCTGAGCGATACAGGCTCGCCTTTGACCGTTACCTCATGTTTGGGAACGTCCAAGGTGATTAAAGAATCTTGGTAAATTGAAATTGCACTTCCGCTGCTCCCGCCGCGCCTGAGCAACGCTCGCGCGTGGGCCACCAGAACGGCTTCGGAGACAGGGTCACGGAGAAACAAGTCTGCCCCCGCATGGAGGGCTTCTACGGTGGCCGGTTCCGAATTTGATGGACTCACGACAATGATTGGGACATCAGAGTTGGCCCTGATGTCACGTATGACACCAATGGAGTGCCCTGCGTTTGGCCCAACAGTGATGACCACAAGCTCTGGGTCAAACTGATCAATCAATCGCTCCACTTCATCTTCGCTCGAACTAGCGTAGGTGACGTATCCGTCAGCGATGAATCCGCGGTACAAATGAGGCTGGACTTGCCCTACCTGCATAACCAGTACCCGTTGCTTCCACATTGGATCAGTGCCTCCTTGGGGTCTTGGCACAATTCTAAGGAAGCCTGATAGGCGGGGCATCACACCAACGGGTGATTAGCCAGGCGCAGGCGTCACTCAAAGGGATGATTTGTCGCCTGACGGAGAGGAAGCTAACTTGGGATGAGCACACGCCGCCCACAACGGAGCAGCACGGTTGGGTATAGCGATCTCCTCATTCCTGCGTGTCGATAAAGCACACAATAAAGCACACGATGAATGAAACATGGCATATACTGGCCGTCCGAAATCTCATTTTCGGAGGACTTGATGCCGCAAACATACAGACAGAACTTCATCACGCTGGCAGGTTTGGCGTTAATCTTTGTCGGTATTATTGGAATTGTGTTGGGCACGTACCTGTATACAAGGGCCAATGACGGGTTGAATTCATTGCAGGCAGTCTATGCGACCCAGGGGCGCATGATGTCGTACGATGACGACGGTAACTTCATCGATAGAGGTACAAAAGAAGCAGGGGATGCAATCCTATCCCTGATTGAGGATGATTGGCAGTTCCCTCTGAACCGCAGTCACCTTGACCCAAAAGACCCCCTGGTTAACACCCCGGATGAGCTGATGGTCCAGTATGCAATCATCACCTACCACACCTTGCACAGCACTCAGACTGTGGTCCTGGAAGCGGACGCTGAATATCAGGGAGTTGTTTACGAAGCGGGAACCTATGAATTTGATGTCGATGGGCGTTACTTCACCGACTTCAACCGCAGCCACCCCATAGAAGGTTTGGTCAGGGACCAAGCTTGGAGCCCCTTGGCATTTGGTCTGCTTGCCAACTTGATAGGCGGAGTAAATGCCGACTACCAGGCACAGGTGACGCACTTTATGTCGTGGAGCATCTTTGTTGGACTTGGCTTCATGTTCTTGATTATTGGTACCCTGGTAACCATGGGCGGCAGGCGGTTGAACCGGCAGGTGTGGGAAAGCTAATCGCCACACATTTCGTAGATTAGGAAGAGAAGGCCCCGCATGCGCGGGGCCTTCTGCACTTTGATTTGCTTGCCGTTCCCTTAGGCTCTGCTCAAGGCAAACTGGCCTCAGTGCGGACGCCCTACGTTCTATGCGCGTAACGTCGCTCAAAATCTGTAACATCCCACTGCGCAGACGCTTGACTCATTAACGGCATGTGACTATCCTCCCGTCGCTACGGTGAATACGCACCGTGGGTGTGACGTGACTCCGTTACGCCCATCATGACCACGATACGGGAGGTGCCATGAGACTCGGAAAGTTCTTAGTGCTCTCAGGTTTGTTGCTCCTCATATGGGGCATCGTGGGCTGGTTCCTTAGCGGTGACGCTGGCGATGCCTTCTACACCGATGCCATGTCCAACATTTTCTACATGATTTTGGGTGCCATCGTGCTATGGTCTGGCATCACGTGGAACCCGGAGGTGCGCCGTCCCTGGACCAAAATATTCGGCATCATCCTTGGGGTGGTTGCCATCCTGGGTTGGGCTCTCTCAGGCGGCGACGCTCCCAACCTGGGCATCACCAACATGGAGACCACGGACAACAGCGTCAACTCCGCGCTTGCGCTGGCCTTCCTATGGGCTGGCTTCTACGGCAAGAAGGATGACGTGTACCTGGAGCCTCCAGGCACAACCATGAACATCTCGTAACGTAAAAAGGGCCGGTGGTTTCAACCACCGGCCCTTTGCTTTACCTGCTTTGTCTCTCTACCCTCGCACCGACTCCACCGCCGCCTTGAACGCGTCTATCGTGGCATCCACGTCTCGCTCATCGTGGCACATGCCCACGTACATCTTGCCAGGTGGCTTGAGCACGCCGCTCTCCAACATCGTACGGTCAAACGTCTTGTTCATACCCTTGTCGGCTGACAACGTGGAGCGGTAGCCGGTGATTGGTTGGTCGGTGAAGTACACGTCAAACATGATGTCAGCGCCGGAGACCACCGCTGGTATCTCGGCCTCGTTCAGCAAGCGCTGCAACGTCTCTTTCAAGCGACGCCCCGTGGCGTGGTAACGCTCGTATCGGCCCTCCTGTC
>CAVOAJ010000209.1:0-3104 GCA_963693605.1 Dehalococcoidia bacterium
GTGGACGCCTTTGGCGCTGAGAGGATGACCATAGGCACGGACTACCCACCTTCCAGCGCACGTGAGGGGTACACCAACGTGGTCCGCTACCTCCGTGAGTACCTCACCCGGTTCAGCACGCAACAGCAGGAAGCAATCCTGGGAGGGACGGCGGCCTCATTATTCCATTTCGACAGCCCGTAGCCGAATCGTAACTCGGTTGTAGTAGGATTCCCTGGCTTACCAAACACCGCGACGGAAATAACTCACTACGGAGGACGCACATGGCACTGACCTATGAGCAGGCTGACAAAGCCCTGCAAGCTGCTGTAGCCAAGGCCCAGGAGATGGGCATTACGTTGGGAATTTCGGTGGTGGACGCTGGCGGGCAGCTTATGGCCATGGCGCGTATGACTGGGGCCAATGGCGCAACAGCCGACGTATCAGCGGGTAAGGCAAGGGTGTCTGCCATGTACGGCGTGCCTAGCGCCGCGATGGCGGAGCGTCTGCCTGCCAACATTGTTAACGCCATGATTACGGCCCACAACGGTCGCCTGGTCTACTCTCTGGGCGGTGTACCCATCAAGGCGGGTGATGAGGTCATTGGCGGCATAGGCGCCAGCGGCAGCGCCCCTGACAATGATGAATTGTGCTCCAAGGTGGGCGCGGACGCCGTCTCAGGCTGATAATCTATAGAGGGGCCTCCTGCCCCAACGTGGGGAAGTGGCGGAATTGGCAGACGCGCAAGATTTAGGATCTTGTGCCGATAAGGCGTCCGGGTTCAAGTCCCGGCTTCCCCACCACGCAAGCTAGATACCCCTAACTCTCCGCAGCGGCAGGCCGAGCATTCTGGAAGAGCGCCTTCACGCGTACCCGGACCGCAAGGCGCAGCAGCGGCCACCGTAACGTGCTCCACAATCGCGCCGCGTCCGACAAATCACGCCGCAGCATCAGTTGTCGCCGGTTATACGCTGTGTTCACGTAAGCAGCCGCCACAGCGTTGATAGCCCGTGCGTGTTCCGGGATCTGAGCCGACAGGTACGCCCCGTATTCATAGGGCGTCTGGTGGAGCTTGGGGCCTATGCCAGCGGCTCTCGCCAGCATGACCATCTTGGCGTACAGCCCTTCCGCGCTGCCCAGCCTCCCCAATCGGAACCAGAACCAGTACCACCCCCCCGCCAAAGCCACCGCGAGCAGCGTGACCAGCCATTTGACTATGCGCCCGATGTCAATGGACGTCCCTTCTCCAGAGAAGTCTTCAAGGGTCTCTCCCAGATCGCCCTCGTCGAAGTCTTCACTGAAGGAGCCCCCATCAGACTCAAAGACAAGGTCAGGGAGATCACGCCGTAAATCCCCCCCGCCAAACTCAAGAGCGTTGTCCGCAGTAGGTTCAAACGTCCGCCACCCATACTCAGGGAAGTAAACCTCCACCCAACTGTGGTAATGCAACTCTCTGACGGTGGTCTTGGCGTCTTTGGCATCCCATTCACCCGTCGCGTACCCCAGCACGTAACGTGCAGGAATTCCAATAGCTCTCAGCATCACCGTCATGGAGGAGGCGTAGTAGTCGCAATAGCCCTCCTGCTGTGTGAAGAGAAAGAAGTCAACGCCGTCCTCGCCCTCAGGAGGCGCGTGGATATTCAAGTTGTAGGTGTACGTCTTGAGGTGCGTCTCAATAGCCTTGGCTTTGTCGTACGGATTGTCCGCTCCTTCACTAGTCGCAATCGCCAGGTCCCTGACACGCTGCGGCAATTCATCCGAAAGCTGGAGGTAGGTGTCGGTAACCCAGTCTGGATAGCTGGTGCCTGCGTTCTGTAATTGGTTCACTGACGCATTGGAGATGGAGGCTGTGGCGGTATACCGCAGGTTGATGCGAGTGGGAAAGAACTCCCTGCCCTCCGTGACCAGTATCTGAAGCGGGTCCCACAGTTCATTGGGGCGAATGAGCGCCGCAGACCGTACATTGAATTCCACCGGCTCTCCGCCAGAGAACAACGCGTTAGTGGCGGCGGCAATCTTGAACTGGTGCCGTACGTTCCCACGACGTTCCAGTTCCTCCAGTTCAAGCTCTTGCGTCCTCACGGTGTCTACCAGATTGGAGGACCAGCCTGTGCCGGTGTAGGTCTCATACGTACGCACACGCCAATATGGCGCGGGTCTCCCCTCGACCGTAAACATCACCTGTTGGGTGAGGTTCTGTGCGCCACGGAACTGGGTGGAATCACCCCAGATGATGCTGGTGTAATCACGACGGGATGGAAGGCCAGCAAACAACCGGCCAAACTGGTCCTCATACCACTCAAACACGTCCTCCGCCCTATCACCAACCATGCCAAGGGGCGCCGCGTGGGCACCCGGCACCACAGCTACTATGAGCACCACCAGCAGCCCTAAGACCAGCGCAGTACCGGCCTGAAGGAGGCCCATTCCCACGCCAAATTGAATGCCGCTCTTGGCCCATGCTCCTTGCCGTCTGACCACGCTCAGTTGGACCAGCAAGAACAGCCCTACGGCCAGGAAGAGCAGCAGGTGCACTTGAAAGCGTTCCGCCAGGTTGAGCAGCGTTAACTCCATGGTCACTCCGCCCAGCAACACCATGACCCACCCCTGGCGCTGCTTGAGAATGAACCAACCACCCCCATAACCAATGGCCCAGAAGAGGCCAAACATCAAGGTGGCAAATTCAACCTCACCGCCACGGCTCTCTTTCAAGCGCGCGCCCTCTAACCAAAAAGAGTACTCAGCTTGGAGGCTGGCAACGCGTTCACCAGTGCCGCCATCTTCCATCATGGTCAGTAGCAACAGCAGCGACAACACTGCCCCAATGACCAGCGCAACCGGGTGCGCCCAATATGCAGGCCAACCAGTGCGGAAGAGCAGTACCGCCAGGCCAAGGCCTCCCCATGCCAGCAGCACCGGCCACGGCATGCCGTTAACCCAGTTGGCCCGTTGAATGGGCCAGGCAATGGCAAACAGCACAAGCGCCGCCAGCAGCACGGTGATGTAGCCGCTCTGGGGCCTGCTCTGCCACCGTTGCATGACTATTATTTGTTCACCCACGAAAGCTGTGGCAAAGAGGCCAGGGGCCGGCGTGTGCGAGAGTCCAACGTGCGTTCAATCTCATC
>CAVOAJ010000210.1:0-3104 GCA_963693605.1 Dehalococcoidia bacterium
AATCTCAGCCAGGGTGCGTCCCTGCACCAATAACGACCTGGCCCTAGTGAGCCCACCCTCCTGTAGTTCTGGGTAGCGCCGGAATAGTTCCTCCGCCACCACCAGGCCCAAAAAGGCGTCGCCAAGGTACTCCAGACGTTCGTAGTCCTTCAGCCCAAGCTCAGGGTGTTCGTTAAAAAAGGAGCGATGCACCACCGCCTGACGCAGCAGCGACCGCTCCTTGAAACTCACGTGGATGGCCTCTTCCAGCCGTTGTAGCTGGCGAGTCTCGTAGTCCTTTCGTCGTTTGAACAAAGTACGCCTAGTCCGGCACTCCCTTGGGCCACGGGGGTTGAGGCCGTTTTACTTCACCTATAAACATGTCACCTTCCATGAGGTCCATTACTGAATGGAAGGCCCGCGCGGCCTGCCCCTTGGAGGTGAGTCGAGACATCTTCAGGAATGACGTGCCGCCGTTGGGGAAGACCAGTGTTGGTGTCCCAAAGACCCCAAGGTCATTCACCGCCTCCTGATGGCTGGCCGCCACCTCATCCAGCGCGCTCCTGTCGTCCAAATTCTTGGCAAACTGCTCAAGGTCCAGCCCTGCCTCTTTGGCGACAGCCTTCAGCGCGTCCTTGTCATTAAGCTCTATACGGTCGACATGTCGCGCCTTCAGCAGCAGCGGCATGAAGCGTTGGAGCGCCTCTTTACCCTGACGTTTGGCGGCTATACCCGCCCGATGTCCCCATAGCGCGGGAGCCAGATTCTCATCAGGCTCATCCCAGGCAATGTAGCCCTCACCCACCTTCTGGTTCACCTGGTCCAGGGAGAAGGGCCGCCACTCGACGTCAACCTCTTCGCCCGTTTCCTGCTTCACTAGATCCAGCCACACGGCTGCATTGTAGACAAAAGGTCAACGAAAGTCGTAATACATCGCGCATTGGTAACTTGCCATACGCTCGCCTCCTTGTGGCATGCGGCGTGGATACCTGCGGCGATTCTACGCCCGATGTGGGGAGGCTTCAAGCAAGGCTCATGCGTCTTGCGGTGTGCGGAGCGGGGCCAAGAGCTTTTGGCCTGTCCTGAGCGCGGGAAACAAGTGTGCAGAGGGCAAAGCCCTCTGCCGGGGAGTATGAGGGGCGCCCCCTCATCTCTTTACAAACTACATTGGGGGTGGGTGGTGGGAATAGTCACGTACGCCAGTAAAAGTCGCTCTAAGCCCTCCCTCTCCGCAGTGGTACACTCGCGTCGCTGATGGCTGATGCAGAACAAGCGAGGTGTCTTATGGCCAACCAACGAGTCAAGTTCACCATAGGCGGCTCCCTGGGCATGACCTGGGAGCAAGTGCTGAACGTGGTTACCACCGCAGAGGAGCTTGGCTTTGAGGGCTACCACCCCTCAGACCACTTCACACCCAACCAGCCCTTTGCCCTGAACGGCGACATGCTGGAGGCTTGCACTCTGCTTGCAGCGGCGGCGGGCCACACCACCAAGCTACGGCTGGGGGCCATTGTCTCTCCCATCATGTTTCGTCACCCTGTCCTGGTGGCCAAAGCCGTCACCACTCTGGACCACGTCTCCGGCGGCCGCGCAATGCTGGGCATGGGCATAGGCAATTACGACCGCGAGTACGAGGCATTCGGCGTGCCGTACCCGTCATTCAGGGAGCGAGCTGAACATCTGGAGGAGACGCTCCAGATAACAAAGGCACTGTTCAGCCAGGAGCGCACCACCATGCAGACCAAGCACTATCACCTGCAGGACGCGCCATTTGACCCCAAGCCCGTACAACAGCCCCACCTACCCATCCTATTGGCTGGCGGCAGCAAGCGCGTCATGCGTCTGGCCGCCCAGTACGCCGACGACTGGAATTGCTTTGGCATCATTGACGACCTGACAAGGAAACGCCACGAGATAGATGAGGTGTGTAAAGAGATTGGCCGCGACCCGTCAACGCTAACAGCCAGCCGCCAAATCATGCTTGTGCTGTCAGATGACCCCGCAGTGATAGGAGAGGCGGTGGAACGCGTTAGCGATAGGCTTGCTGCCAACCCAGCTCACGCCGCCCTCATGGAGCAACGTGGTAAGGCGGCCATGGCACGCGACTTTGCCCTAATTGGCGGTGTGGAAGAGGTCAAGGACTCCATAGGCCGGTGGGTGGAAGCTGGCGTGACCCACTTCAACATCAACTGGCCTCGTCCCGCCAACCGGCCCATGCTGGAGCGCTTCATGGCGGAGGTGGCCCCGGCGTTCAAGTAGTCCTATAGCCACCGCTCATGCGTAGAGAGCATCAGGTGGCATCGTCGGTCTTGATACGCAATTACGTCGCTGTGCAATCGTTCCTATCGGCAGCATCGGTTTAGCGGCTCCAAAAGGTAATCCTTTTGAGTACATTGTGAGAAACATTTTGGGAGGATGGTATTACGTTACTCATTTACACTCGACAAAACGTCGTTGCGTTCAGAAGTTTCGAAAGGTCAAAAAACCAGCAAGCCCCAATGGAATGGACAAATGCCACCGAGCATCATGCACGGCGCCGTGACCACACGGACGTATGAGGTTGGTGAGCGCCAATAATTGGAGACACTGACGGCATATGGGTGCACGGGCTACGAACTGAAAGAGTAGACACATTGCTTAGCCAGGCGGTCATTTCTCGACTTCGAGGTCATGGTATTCATCCAGGTACCTATTCATCCGGGCTACATCTCCTGTTTCCTCATACAATCCAGCCAGGAAGAAAAGGGCCTCAGACAGGTCATTGGGGTCAGTCAAGCCCAGATTCAAAGCCCATTCCATTGCATTAATGCTCTCCTGAGTGCGGCCCAGGTCCTGGAGGGCTAAACCACGTAGCAGATAGATTCGCCCGGCCTCCGACGACCCATTTGAGATAGTGATAGCAGTATCCAGCGCTACTAGTGCAGGTTCTGGAGCACCGAACACCCAATAGATATGCCCCAACTGCTCGTACGTTCTGAAATTATACGGATTCATTGTCGTGAGCTGCCGCAATAAACTGATCGCCTCATCCTGTCTATCAATCGCACCTGCGTTTACCATTCTCACTAGTGTCAACGCTGTGGTCTCAACGGCCGTCGGCGAGTAGCGATTGAGCTCCAGACCTT
>CAVOAJ010000211.1:0-3041 GCA_963693605.1 Dehalococcoidia bacterium
GGCCTCGGCCTACCTTTTCCAAAATATTACGAATAGCGGCGCTTGTAGATGGAAGATTGCCGGTTATGTCGTAATATCGTCACATTCTGGCCGACACCCTTGGGTTCCCTTCCCCCTTTATCAAGAACACCTAAGAGCGCTCAGGAAGGAATCAGTTCATGGTTGACGTACAGCCGTGCAGCATGGCTCAGACCAACAGTGCAAATGGCACTAACGTTGAGGGCGCCAAGACCACCAAAGACATCAGGAGGCTAGTCGCTCCCCTTGGCCTACGTGAATATTGGTATCCCTCTATTGAAGACAAGAAGGTCAAGAACAAGCCTGTGGGCTTGAAATTCTTGGGTGATGACATTGTGTTCTTCCGTGGCAAAGACGGCGTGGCTGCTCTCTGGAACGTCTGCCTTCACCGGGGCGTCAGCCTTATGCATGGCGACTGCCATTTTGAAGACACAGTGTCATGTCCCTATCACGGATGGACATTCGACAGTGATGGCGACGTACTTGCAGTCTTGCCTGAGGGCGCCTCGCGTTGGGTTTTCACAGGTCCGCAACGTCGTGGTGAATTGTTCAGCAGTCCAGGACTTCACCGTGACTAGGTTCGGGGCCTGAGGCGCAATGAAGCTGGCCTCGCCTGAGAGGTCGTCACCATGGCATATGGCACAGTCCATGAAACCAGCAGTGTACGCGCCATATTCAACAGTCGGCCCAACAGGAACGGCGAGTGGAATTTCCGCGCTAGGCAAATCCCTGAAGGGAAGCATTCCCAACGGCACCATTACCATGGCCAGGGGAGCCCAGGCCTGTTCTGCTTCGAGACCAGATTCAGTAATGGGCTGGCTCCGCAAGTAGACAACAATGGACTCCAGGTCATCTTGGCTGAAACCGCTGAAGCTCTGTGAAGACATGATCGGCATCAGGTGACCATCCGGGTCTGTGCCCTCTCTGATAGCGCGCATCAGCTCATCTTCAGACCATTCATCAATACGCCCGGCTGGCGTCAGGTTTGGTGGCATTGCAACACCCAGAGGCATTGGCGCTTCTTCAAACAGATTTGTTGCACCGGTCAACAGCAGCGTACCGTCAATGGTGTGCACGCAGCGCACATGAACACCGCAGTATGCTCACCCCGCGCCAGCTTCTCTGCAGTGGCCTCTACGGTTATGTCCGGCACGGGGTTGCCTCGGGGGGAGTAGAAGGCGTTGAGAGAGTACCGCGCCATAAAGCAAGTGAGCACGCATTTTGCAAACGGGTTAAGAGTCAATTGCCATAGCCGCGTTTATGGCTACCGGCTGTAATGTTCTTCCATGCCAGCCTCAACGCAGTTGACGGAGAACCACCTGTATCATAGGCTTGAGCCGCGCCGCCACTAAAGAGTAATGAAGCGAATGGGAGGGAGATATCCATGGCTAACAAATATCCAATGTTGTCCAGCGACGGGCACCTGGAGGTTCTACCGGAGCGGTGGACTCAGAGAATGCCCGCAAAATACAGAGACCAGGCCCCTACTACGACAACGTTGCCAGATGGTAGTGATGCCATTGTTATGGAAGGAGCCGGGCCCTTCAAGCTCAACTATGTGGACCTGCGAGGCGGAAGGAAAGGCGAAGACTTTCAGCCTCTTGGGGTAAAGGCAGAGAATACTCCTGGTATAGGCCCACCTGAGCAGCGGATACAGGAGCAGGACGCGGACGGCATTTTGGCGGAGGTTCTATTCCCCAACATGGTGGCCGGGCCAAGACTATGGCGGAACATGCATAGTGACGACGCCTACGTTGCGGCCATCCGCGCCTACAACGATTGGCTAGGCGAGGAGTACTGCTCCGTGGCCCCAGACCGTCTGATTGGTATGGGGGTCATTCCGTGGACCAACATTGATGACTCAATTACGGAACTAAATCGTTGCCGTGAATTGGGCCTCAAGGGCGTCATGCTCGGCGTATATCCCAGCGGAAAGAGCTACCCAACTTTAGAGGATGACAAGTTCTGGGCCGCCGCTATTGAAATGGGCATGCCCGTGACAGCTCACGTCGGCTTCGACCGTAACGGTCCACGCGCGGAGGAGCCCACATTTGAATTCCCAAAACCAATTCCTCCAGAATTGAAGTCGTCTAGGCATATTGTTGACTATGTAGCCCGGTGGGGAATGGATGCTGCAAAAACCCTATCACCGTTCGTACTGTCTGGTATCTTTGACCGATTCCCTGACTTGCGGATCTTCTTCGCAGAGACACGAGTTGGCTGGATACCTTTCTGGCTGGAAACAGCCGACTACTGGTACGACAAGCACCTTAGCTGGAACAAGCGCCTCTTGGGCTTTCAACCTCCAAAGCGTTTACCCAGTGAATACGTGCACGACAATATTTTGTTGAGCGTGCAGCACGTTGAACGTGTCGCCATGGAGTTCCGCCACCTATTGGGCGTTAATAATCTCGCCTTTGCCACGGACTTCCCGCACATTGAGTGTGATTGGCCTGACACGCGGGAGTACGCGGACAAAATGTTTGCAGACATCCCCTGGAACGATGCCTACCCCATCCTGGTGGACAACATGGTCAGGTTCTTCCGCCTGGAAGACACCGCCATGGCCAAGAAGGCCGCTGAGATGGGCAAGGCTGCTGCCTGGTAGCCAACAACTGGCAAAAAGTATGGATGCCGTCAAGGGGCTCACGCCAAACGTGCATTGACACGCCTCTACGGCAAATGATAGCGATTGAGTGCTGAAGAGGTCTGGCGGCCGCGATTAGCAAGAGCGCTATCCAGTTGCCGGAATTGAAAGGCGCTCCGATGACCATCGGAGCGCCTTTCTTCGTTTACGACCCTCAACTTGGGTTGCTATACTGAGGGCAGCGTAACGCTACGAGGTTATCTCTTTGATTGAATATGAACCTGTCATTGGACTAGAGGTCCACGCCCAGCTCCGCACCCAGAGCAAAATGTATTGCTCATGTCCTGCTGACTACCACCAACAGGTGCCACCCAACACGCGGGTCTGCCCTGTTTGTCTGGGTCTACCAGGGACGCTCCCTGTCATCAATCACAGT
>CAVOAJ010000212.1:0-3027 GCA_963693605.1 Dehalococcoidia bacterium
ATCGGGTGGGTGATGACAATCTGGTGATATCCACGGACTACCCGCACCCGGACAGCGCCTTCCCGCACTCCATGGACGAGTTCTTTGAGCAAGAGATTTCGGATGACAGTCGCCGTAAGGTGCTATGGGACAACACCGCACGGCTTTACGGCATTACGTCCTAAGCTGCGCCCCCGCTAGCAACAGGCACTTTGCGCCGCCTCTCCGGTACAATGCCTGCGATGCAACTCGTCTCTCTATCACTCACGGAATTCCGGAACTTCCAGCAGCTCCAGGTATCACTGCCTGCCGGGCTTGTGGTTGTTCATGGCGACAACGGCCAGGGTAAGAGCAATCTGATGGAAGCGGCGTACCTTTTGGCGGTGGCACGGTCATTCCGGGCTCAGGCGGACAGAGACCTCATCACGTTGGAAGCGGCCCAGACCGGTGGCTTTACCATGGTTCAGGGGACTGCTGAGCGTGATAACGGCGGACCTGTTGAGCTGCGCGTGGGCTTGGAGCGTGTGCAGGACGCTCTTACTGGTGAGGTCTCCTTGCGCAAACACTTCCGCGTGAACGGCATCAACAAGCGCGCATCGGAGCTTGTGGGCCAACTTAACGCTGTCCTCTTCTCGCCAGACGACATTGAGCTTGTATACGGGTCTCCCCAGGGCCGTCGTCGCTATCTGGATATGCTTATCTCTCAGGTGGAGCCGCAGTATTTACGAGCGCTCCAACGCTACCAGCGCGTCCTTACTCAGCGGAACTCACTGCTCCACAGACTGCGGGATGGCCACGCGGGGGAGACAGAGTTGGAGTTTTGGGATGACTCGCTCTGCACGGAGGGGGCAACCGTCCTGGCAAGCCGCCACCACGCATTGCAGCAGATAGCCCCCATGGCGGAGGAGACGCACCGCAGGCTGTCGGACTCTGAGGCGAGCTTCCTGGTGACGTACGACGCCACGACGACGTTTGAGGGCGAGGCGTCGGTTGAAGTGCTACGAAAGGCCATGGCTGACGCGCTGGTGCGGACGCGCCCCCGTGAGCGTGCCCAGGGGATGACTGTGGTTGGACCACACAGGGATGACTTGCGTCTCTCCGTGGGCACCATGGAGATGGGGCGTTACGCCTCCCGTGGACAGGCCCGCTTGGGTACCCTGGCGCTGCGGTTGGCGGAGGGCCGCTTTCTTCACCAACGTCGTGGTGAAGCGCCCGTCCTGCTGTTGGATGACGTCCTTTCAGAGTTGGACAAGAGTCGCCGGCAACTGGTGCTGGAGGAGGCCATGGGATATCCTCAAGCCATACTGACCACCGCAGACCTCAGCTTGTTGGGGCCGGTGTCGGACAAAGCGGCTTTACGTTTACGGATAGTCCAAGGGCAGGTGTCTGAAGAGGCGTAAAGGCCTTGCGGACGCTGCACAATAGCCAAAATGACCACCCAACCATCCACTAATGACGCCCCTATCATCCAGCTTCAGGGGCTTACCAAGTCCTACGGTAAACTTCATGCCTTGACGGGTGTTGACCTTACCGTGGAGCGGGGCGCGCTCTACGGCTTCCTGGGGCCCAACGGGGCTGGCAAGACCACGTCCATCAGGGTCATAACCGGGTTTATTCGGCCAGGGGAAGGCACCGCCAGAGTGTTTGGTCTGGATGCCTGGAAGGACTCCGTGGCCATCAAGCGGCGCATTGGCTTCCTGCCTGACTCGCCGGGAATGTATGGTGGGCTCACAGGACAGGAGTTCTTGGACTACTTGGGACGGCTCAGCGGCGATGCCCGGCCTGTGCTTCAGCGCGAGTTGCTGGAGCGCCTTGAACTGCCCGGTGAGGCCCTCTCCCGCAAGCTCAAGGGGTACTCCCAGGGCATGAAGCGCAAGGTGGCCCTGGTCCAGGCCATGCAGCACAACCCTGAACTCCTCATCATGGATGAACCCACTGACGGCCTTGACCCGCTCATGCAGCAAGTCTTCTTTGCGTTGGTGCGTGAGTTTACAGCGCGGGGCGGCACGGTGTTCATGTCGTCGCACATCCTGCCGGAGGTGGAGGAGTTGTGTGAGCGCGTGGCCATCATTCGCGGAGGGCGCGTGATAACGACAGGCAAGGTGGCTGATCTCCGTGACGGTCGTCGCCGGTCAATGACGGTGGTGTTCAGGGGACAGCCTCCAGAGAAGCTGGACGCGCCTGGTGTGGAGGTGGTGACCAGGGACGGCGTCACCTGGCAACTTTCGGTGCCTGACGACATCAACGCGCTGCTACGTGAGCTGGCCGGTTACGATATCGAGGATATGGTGTATGAACGGCCACACTTGGAAGAGCTATTCATGGACTACTACCGTTCTGAGGAGTCTTCCGGTGATTAGCGTCTGGTTGCAGACGCTCAAGGGCTACAGGACTCCCGTGCTGCTGGTGGGCTTTGGGCTCTACGGTTTTGCTTTGCTGCTGGCATACGTCTTTCAAGCCTTCGGTGGCCTGGAAGGACTCGGCCAGCTTGTGGACTTGGTGCCGGAGACCATGCGAGCGCTGCTTCAGGCCCAAGGCGGGCTTGCCACCAGCGTCAACGGCTGGTTGGCAGGAGGCTATCGCCACCCTGTCTTTCTCGTGGCTATCTCCGCCTTTATGATAGGAACCTCGTCACGAGTGGTAGCCGGTGAGGTGGAGCGTGGCACCATCCTGCTGCTCCTGGCCCGACCCCTCGTACGCTGGCACTTCCTGCTGGGCAAGACGGGGGCTATTCTCCTTGGACTATCCGTCATCCTCGTCCTCTCCTGGGCGGGGACGTGGACTGGTGTGCTCATCATTGGTGAGGCAGAACCGGTGGATGGTGCAGTCCTCCTGCGGGTGATGTTCAATGCGCTGGCCTTGGGGCTGGCCATTGGGGGCTACACCACACTGGTGTCGTCCGTCAGCAGTGATGGAGGTCAGACTACGGGGCAGGCCGCGGGTATCACCGTGGTTATGTTTTTCATAGATTACCTGGCCATCCTGTGGTCACCTGCTTCATTCTTGAGGCCGCTCTCCATCTTCCATTACTATTCACCCGCTGACATC
>CAVOAJ010000213.1:0-2992 GCA_963693605.1 Dehalococcoidia bacterium
GCGGTCATTGGGATTATGGGGTTCCCGTTGGTGCTCCTTGTCTACCGAGCCGCCGAGCTATGGGCGGGCATACACCCTGGTACGGTAGTAGGTCCCGGTGCAGAGAGCGACGCGCTGGACAAAGACATTTCACTTGTCTTCACCTTCTCACTGGCCACCTTCACTCTGCTGTTTGTTTACCTACTCTGGCAGCGAGTGCTGGTGCACAAAGCGGAAGAGACCGTCGAGGAGCTGCGGGCGTCGATAAAGTAGCAGCCCGTTCGTACCCTTATACGTACATACTAAAAAGTTAGGTTGAGGTAAAAGAGCCCATGCATAAGAGGACCACCGTGGCGCTGGCGATGATGTTGCTGGCCGCAATCCTTATTCCCCAGGCTGTGCTGGCGTCGGTCGCTGGCCAAGAGGGAGAGACCGTGCGCAACGCCAACCTCCCCTATCTGTTTGCCGCCTTTGCCGTGGTCTGGGCAGGGTTCTTTGGCTACCTGTTCTACATCCACCAGCGCAACAGCAACCTCCGACAAGAGATTGATGAATTGAAAGAGGAGTTGGAGCAGCAGAAGAGTTAGGTCAGCGGACGCCAGTAAGGGAGAGTCGATGGCGGATGTGAAGGGGCACCGGTGGTTCGCAGCCACGTATGACCGACTAACAGCTTCAGGCGAACGCGGATTCATGGCCCCAATACGCGCTGAGGTGGCTGGCAGCGCACAGGGCCATGTGCTGGAGATAGGCGCTGGCACGGGCGCCAACTTCCCTCACTACACCAGCCTTGCTGAGCACGTTACCGCAGTGGAGCCTGACCCGTACATGTATCGTCGTGCTGAGCGCCACGCCACAGAAACAGCGCGACATATTGAACTCCAACAAGTGCCAGCGGAAGACCTCCCCTTTGCAGACGAGTCGTTCGACACCGTGGTGAGCACGCTGGTGCTCTGCTCCGTCAGAGACCCTGAGAAAAGCCTCAGTGAGGTGATCAGGGTGCTGAAGCACGGCGGACAGCTCCGCTTCTATGAGCACATACGGTCAAGTAATCCAGTCGCCGCTCGCTTCCAAGACCTCGCGCTGCCGGTCTGGCGATGGTTTGCCGCGGGTTGTCACTGCAATCGAGACACGGTGACCACTATCAGGGAATCAGCGCTGGAGATAACGGAGGTGGCGTATTCCACGCCCGTACCGCCGGTGCCACCCTTCATCCTGGTGAGGCCTCACGTTAAGGGCATTGCCATCCGGGGCTGACGCCCCTACGTACGAAACCCTTCTGTAAACCTCTAACAGGAATCCAACGAGCGTCCTTGCCACGTACTAAGTACGTACGTAGAATGGATATGCGCGGACTAATTGAAGGAGCCACATGCAGGAAAGTCCAACACCACCGTCGTCATCCACTTTTGCTCCGGCGCTCCGTGGTCAGCGCAAGCTGATTATTTTGATTGCGCTGTTGCTGGTGGCTTTTGGCTACTTTGGCTTTACGGCCTTCCAGAGCGCAACGTCCTACTACCTGACGGTGGATGAACTTGTAGAACGCGGCGGCAGCACCGCCGAGCTTGGCTCGGTCCAAGTCAAAGGCTCTCTGGTGGCGGACAGCTTCTACAGGGAAGACGGCTCCATCATGGCTCATTTTGAACTCACGGAGGGGGGCGCGGTCCTACCGGCGACCTATGTGGGCGTCCTCCCTGACCTCTTCTTCAACGAGCATTCCGAGATTATTCTGGCTGGCGAGTACGACCCCAGCGGCACCTTTGTCACCGACCGTGTCCTGATAAAGTGCCCTACCAAGTACCAGTCTGCTGAATACGACAACACGCCAGCCGATTACGTTCAAGACCCCGCACAACCCAGCTAGCACATGTCCGAACTGTCACGTTCCGGTGAGCCGCCTCAGACGTGGGTCCGCGGTGGACGCCGCATGTTGGATATGGAGTGGCTGGCATACGTTACCGAAGCGCCATTGAGCCCAAACTCCACCGCACTATCACGACCGTCGCAACTGAGCAAGGGCGTCGAGGAGTTCAATGCGGAGTCGTTCTTTGAGAGCCACGAGACGTGGGAGGGTGCATGGCAGACAGTTGCGTACCCAGAACGCCTCTTTTTCCTGGCGCTCACCAAGATAGCAGCGGGGTTTGCTCACGCCAAACGTGGGAACGCCACAGGCGCACGGCGCTTATTGAACGATGGCCTGCGGTTCATGGGGCCGTTCACTCCCACGTTCATGGGATTGGACACGCGGCTCCTCAATGAAGAGACGCGGCAGTGGATGGACGCGCGTCCTGGAAACAGCAACGTCGCTTATCCTCTAATCCATAGCGAGCGTAGTTAGCGCTCCACAGGAAAGGCCCTCGGAATTCCGAGGGCCTTTCCACCACCACCTTTGCAAGACGCCGCTATGCAGCTGCTTTCTTGCCCCCCACCGCTTGTTTAACCTGCGTAATTGGCTTTGTTTGATCAACCATATTGCCGCACTGGAGACACTCCATGTACGGGCCGTACATGTCAGCCCTGGCATTCATGTCACCTCCACAACGGGAACACGCCTTCAACATAATCATTCCGCACCTCCTCATCCCTTCGTCATTGTGAGCGGCTCTGGCAAAGTGTTCCGAGGCCGCCGGTGTGTATCACTGAGTACTACGTTAGATGACGCTCAAACGATTTAGATGTCAGGGTCTGGGGCGCAACCATAGCTAAAACGGAGTTGTTTAGCAGGGAACCGTATTACTATAGTTGACACGATTCGTATCAATGTGTAGGGTAATGCCAGTGCGGATGAAACGCAAGTCCACCGTGTCCAACCAGGGCAAAAGTGGGGTAGCAACAATGCAATATCACGGACCCAGGCAACCACAACAAGCCACACGTTATTTTGTGCGCAGCAGGATGGTCATCCCCACGGAGCGACGTTCGATTCCAGGGCCAAGTGTCCCTCAGCCCACGCAACGTCCGCAGCGCGAGTCAGGCCCGCAAGCTGATGAAGGGCTGTTCATCATCAGTGTGGCTG
>CAVOAJ010000214.1:0-2939 GCA_963693605.1 Dehalococcoidia bacterium
AAGACCCCTTGGGAGTCATAGACGTTTACAAGACACTCAAGCAGAAACGGCCAGATCTCCAGCTTCTGATGGTGGCCTCCATGGCCAACGACGACCCCGAAGCGTGGTCTTTTTATGAGCGCATTGTCCGCAAGGCGGGTGAGGACTATGACATTCATATCCTCACCAACCTGAACGGTGTCGCCAATCTGGAGGTAAACGCCTTCCAACGGGCTGCCCAGGTGCTCATCCAGAAGTCCATCAGGGAGGGGTTTGGCCTGGTCATATCTGAAGGTCTGTGGAAAGAGAAGGCCATGGTGGCTGGAGGTGTGGGCGGCATCCCCATGCAGCTCACGGACGGCAAGCACGGCTACCTGGCCAACACCACCCAGGAGTACTGTGATCGGGTGGAGGAGCTGCTGGACAACCCAACATTGGGCCAGCAATTTGGTGAAGCTGGCAAAGAGCACGTCCGTGAGAACTTCCTCATCACGCGTTTGCTCAGGGACCACCTTGCCCTCATGAACTCCCTCTCAGGCCTGTCGCCGGTGCAGTCAGTAGAGGACGCAGGCACGCGGGCAAAGACTCCAGCCCCGGTGCGGGCCCGTCGAGTACGACAAGCGGGGGAATAATGGCCGTCAACGCCCCTCTCTACCTTGGCATTGACCTTGGCGGCACCAAAATTCTCGCGCTGGTGGGTACTGACCACGGCAATACGCTTGGTGAGAGCCTCACCTCCACACCCACGTCCGCCGGCCCAGAGGCCGTAGCGGAAGCCATGGCGTCAGCCGCCAAGGACGCCGTACAGCAAGCGGGCGTTGACCTTACTTCCATCGTAGGCGTTGGCGTCGCGGCGGCCGGCGGCATCCAGCCGTCAACAGGCGTCGTCGTTGAATCGCCAAACGTCCGCAGCCTCACCGGACACTCGCTGATGGACCTGCTCCGCAAACACTTCTCACCGCCCATCGTGGTCGTCAACGACGCCAACGCCGCCGCGCTGGCTGAGCACCGGTTTGGCGCGGGTCAAGGCGTCGCAAATCTGCTGTACATGACCGTCAGCACAGGTATAGGCGGCGGCATCATCATCAACGGAGAGCTTTATCAGGGTACCCATGGCTTTGCAGCGGAGGTGGGACACATCACCGTCGCCGCCAACGGCCCTGTCTGTCAGTGCGGCAGGCACGGCTGCCTGGAGACCATGGCCTCCGGCACCGCCCTGGCGCGTGAAGCCAAGGCGCGACTCGCCGCTGGTGAAAGTTCGGTGTTGCAGGCGCTCGTGAAGCAAGGCGGCCCCGATAGCATTACAGCGGAGCGTGTCTTTGAAGCGCTGGCCCAAAACGATTCCCTTGCCCGTGCCGTGGTGGAACAGGGTTCCTTCTATCTGGGCATCGGGCTTAAGAGCCTGGTCAACGTGCTAGACCCTGACCGCATCGTCATAGGCGGTGGTCTCTCCAACCAGTGGGAGAGCTACATAGCGCCCGCCGTGGAGATCATGCGTGAGCAAGCCTTCGCCAACATGGGCAAGGATCTACCTGTGGTGCCACCGGCATTGGGCGTTCAGACCGGAGCGCTGGGAGCCATAGCGGTCGCTGCCAGCGCGGGTTGATCTCCTCAGTCTGCCCATCAGGGTAGGCAAGCGTCGCCCCCTGCCCTTCTTTTGGTTGCCCGTCCCCCGTAGTGCTATGCTGTCCGCCGTTCCAGCGCATAGTCCCTCTACCGCTTCTGAGGAGGAGCTTCCATGACCAGCACACAGAACAACAAAACCCACACGAGCAAGGCTGAATGGGGCTCAGACGTCATCGTCGACGTGCTGCGCGACCTCGACATCGAGTACATCGCGGTCAACCCCGGCGCAACCTACCGTGGCCTGCATGATTCCCTGGTCAACTACGGCAACAACACGGCCCCAGAGATGATCCTCTGCAACCATGAAGAGATTACCGTGGCCATCGCTCATGGCTATGGCAAGGCGGCGGGTAAGCCTATGGCAGCGGCCGTGCATAACATCGTTGGCCTGTTGCACGCCTCCATGGCCATGTTCAACGCCTCCATGGACCGCGCCAGCGTCATGCTGCTGGGCGGCACAGGCCCCATGGCTGTAGACAAGCGCCGTCCTTGGATTGACTGGATTCACACTGCCCTGGTTCAGGGTGAAGCGGTGCGCCCCTTCATCAAATGGGATGACCAGCCCGCCAGCATCCCTAGCTTCGTGGACTCGCTCATCAGGGCATACCACATCACCAACACGCGCCCCAAGGGGCCGGTCTACGTGTGCTTCGACGCCGATTTGCAGGAACAGAAGCTGGATGAGCCTTTCCAAATGCCAGAGGTCGCCAACTTCTCACCACCCACTCGCGTCCAGGCAGACCCAGTCGCGCTATCGCAAGCGGCTGACCTCCTGGCCGGGGCCAAGAACCCCGTGATAGTGGCCGACTTCCTCGGCACGGTGCCGGGCGCGGTTGAGGCGTTGGTGCGGTTGGCAGAATCCCTGGCCATCCCCGTTATCGATGGCGGAGACCTCGTGAATTTCCCCACCCATCATCCGCTGAACATCACCTCTGCCGCAGGCCGTGTCCTGCAAGACGCGGACGTAGTGTTGGCCCTGGACGTGTATGACCTCCAGCAGACGTTGAGCGTCACCAACTACGCTACGCGAGGTGTGACCTCTCGCATCTCTGATACCTCCACCGTCATCGACATATCTCTACGACAGTTCATCATCAAAAGCTGGGCTGACGACTACGGTCGTCTCTACCCTGCGAACCTGGCGATTACTGCTGACACCGCTCTGGCCATACCTGCGCTGGCTGACCTCTGCGCGGACAAAGTGTCGGGCAACAGCGCTGCTATCGAGGCTCGACGGAGCGCTATGAAGACCATCCATGACGAGATGGATGAGGAGGCGCAGCGGGAGGCTGCCGCTGGCTCCAACATTAGCCCCATAGCAGTGCCATTCCTTA
>CAVOAJ010000215.1:0-2886 GCA_963693605.1 Dehalococcoidia bacterium
GCTACGAGTGGCAGGTTCTCCAACAGTACGAATGCGGTAAAGGCCACGGTCCTGGCAGTGGGGAGGTCTGCAAGCTCTAGCATGAGCGCGAAAATGCCCAGGATGATGATAGCAATGATGACGCCCACCGAGAGGATAAAGCTGATAACAGGCCGTGAGATGACCTGACTCCGGTTGGGCGGCTCATGCATGAGGCCCCTGGGGGCGGGGTCCACGCCTAGGGCCACCGCAGGCGCGCTGTCCGTGACCAGGTTTATCCACAGTATCTGGACGGCGGTAACAGGCAGGTAGCCGAATATCGCGGCCACCAGAATCACTAACACTTCAGACAGGTTGGCAGTGAGCAGATAGGCTACGAACTTCTTGATATTGGCAAAGATGCGCCTGCCTTCCTCCACGGCGGACACAATAGAGGCAAAGTTGTCATCCATGAGCACCATGTCTGCGGCGTCCCGAGCAACATCCGTGCCGCGAATGCCCATGGCAATACCCACGTCTGACCCCTTGAGAGCTGGAGCGTCATTAACGCCATCCCCGGTCATGGCCACTACTCGGTCAGCGCCCTGGAGCGCTTGGAGGATACGCAGCTTGTGACCAGGTTCCGCGCGGGCGTAGATGCCGATTCGCTGGATCGCCATTCTGAGCGCTTCGTCGTCCATTTCCTCAACATCCCGTCCCTCTAGACACTCGCCCTGCAGCCCTACGTCGTTTGCTATGGCCAAGGCGGTGGCCTTGTTGTCGCCCGTGATCATCACCACTCGGATACCAGCCGTGGCGGCGGCTTCAATCGCGGCCTTGGCCTCCGGCCGGGGAGGGTCAGCAATGCCCGCAAGCCCAAGAAAGACCAGGTCTTGCTCCAAGGCTTCATGAACATCACCAGGGTCCTCTCTGTACGCCAGCGCTAGCACTCGGAGCGACTGTCCGGCAAGGCGACTGTTCTCTTGAAAGAGAGCCTCGCGCTCAACTGCGGTCATAGGAATGGGCCCGTCCGCAGAGAGCACATGGGAGCACTTCTGGGCCACAACCTCTACAGCCCCCTTGGTGAACAGGTATCGGCGGTCGCCTTGGGAGGCAACCACGCTCATCATCTTGCGTTTGGAGGTAAAGGTGACCTCATCCTCACGCGTGTAGGCAGAAAGCGGGGCGCCCGCCTTGTGAGCAGCAGCCAGCAGCGCCACTTCCGTGGGGTCGCCTATAAAACCGTGTTCCACATGGTATTCCGCGTTGTTGCACAGCCCTCCTGCCAACACAGCCAGGTTATCTGCCAGGTCCATGGAAATGCCATCGTGCAAATACTCCCCATCTATCGACGCGGCTGCGCCGGTCACGTCGTACTGCCGATCCTGCCAAAGCAGAACTCGCAGGCTCATACGCCCCTCCGTAATAGTCCCCGTTTTGTCCGTGCATATCACCTGAGAGGAGCCAAGAATCTCAAGGACGGGGAGAGAGCGCACCAGGGCATGCCGCTCAAGCATGCGGCGTGTCCCAAACGCCAACGCCAAGGTCAATACCACAGGAAGCCCTTCAGGGATGGCGGCAACGGCCAGGGCAACAGCAGCTACGAACGTCTCCAGGATGCCAAAGCCACCAACGGTAAGCAGCAGGGCTGAGACGATGCCGATGGTAACGGTAATGATGAGGGTTATACGTTTCCCAAGAGTGCTCACGTCCCGCTGGAACTGCGTGGGCCTGGCCGTCTGGGACTGGACCGCCTCAGCAATGCGGCCCACCTCCGTATCCATGCCGGTCTCAGTCACGACGAGTCTGCCTCGTCCACGAAGGACAACGGTGCCCATGTAGACCATGTTCCCCCGCTCAGCCAGAATCACCGTCTCCGGCAGAGGCGTGGACCTTTTGCCCACCATGACGCTCTCACCCGTCAACGCGGATTCATCCACATCAAGGTCAAACGCGTCAAGCAGACGGCCGTCCGCAGGAACGTGGTCCCCCTCTTCCAAAATGACGACGTCGCCCGGAACGAGACCAGCGGCGGGTGCCGCTATACGATGGCCGTCACGGACCATGGTGCACATGGGTGCAGCCAGTCGCTTCAGGGCCTCAATACCTTGATGGGCTCGGTAGTTCTGCACAAAGCCCAGGATTGCGTTGAAGGCAACAATGAGAAGAATGAGGCTTGCATCAATAATCCGGTCAGGCTCTTCACCTACGACAGCAACCAGATAGAGCAGCCCTGCCGCAGCCACAAGGATTAGGACAAGGGGGCTGCGGAATTCACCCAGGAAGAGCTTACCCAGGAAACAGACGGGGCTGACTTGAGCTGGTTATGGCCATAGCGACCGATGCGGGCCTCTGCCTCTTGGCTAGAGAGTCCGTCATGACTGGCCCCAAGTGTGGCGAGGACTTCGTCACCAGAGGCCGCGTGCCAGCGAGTATTGTTGCTACTTTTCATCGGTTTCCAAGGAGCCTGGAGGTTGTACTAGAAGCTCACCTATGGGCCGCCGGGTTTGTCGAACAGTTCCAGTAGCCAAGGCACTCCATAATACCCACCAAAGGCCAATATGGTTGTCCCCACAATTTTCCCAGCGGTAGCCCAGAGGAAGAACCGCTTCAGGGGATAGCCAGTGCTACCCGCCCATAACCCCACAAGGTCAAAGGGCAAGGGCGTAGCCCCAAAGAGGAATAGTCCCAGACCGCCCCACCGGCGCATGAATCGACTGAAATCCTCGTTCTTGGGGATGTTTTGCAGTATCGGCCTTCCTCCGGTCCCTACATAGTAGGTGGACAGCTCCCCCAAGCCGGCGCCAAGGCCCGCTACTATTCCCAGCAGAAGGGGGTTCAGCGTGGTTGCGGAGATAACCAGATAGGCCGTGCCAACGGTCGGCAAAAAGACGGTGGCGCTGCTCAAGGCCAACAAAACAAAAACGC
>CAVOAJ010000216.1:0-2862 GCA_963693605.1 Dehalococcoidia bacterium
AGCCACGGCGTGACTGCCGCCAACGTGTCGCGGTATGACTCCCTGAACAGCCTCGTCATCTTCTCAGAGCAGGATCCGCTGGCCTTTACGCCGGAATCAGTGGAGGCGCATTTCTTGCTGGCCTTGGAGTGGTTCAAGAAGGCCCACGCCTGGGACGCGGCTGCTTGTTACCCCTACGTCATGTGGAACTGCCTGTGGCGTTCCGGCGGCTCCGTGGTGCACGGGCATTTGCAGGTGACGCTGGCTCGCAACATGCACTACGCCCGCATAGAACGGCTCCGCAGAGACGCGGGGCGGTACCTGAATGAGAACGGGGTATCGTACTTCGACGACCTGTTCTCTGTGCACGAAGCTTTGGGTTGCGGGTTCGCGGTGGGTGAGAGTCGCGTGATGGCGCACCTAACGCCGGTCCGCGAGAAAGAGGTCATGGTGCTGGCGCAGCGATTGGATTCCTCCAGCCTCCAAGTTCTGCATGACGTACTGGCGGCTTTCCGCGACCGCCTTGGTGTGCGCTCCTTCAATGTCGGTATCGCCCTCCCGCCCATGGCGGCGGTTGAAGAACCATGGGATGGTTTCCCGGTGATGATACGCATTGTGGACCGTGGCAACTTGGACAACCGTACCTCGGACGTGGGCGGCATGGAGTTGTTTGCGGAGAGCGTCGTTGCCTCAGACCCCTTCGCTGTCGCGGCTGAGTTGCGTGATGCCATGGGGGTGCGCTGAAATGGCATCCGTGGACGTGGTCATCCCTGTATTGAATGAGGAACATTCGTTGCCATGGTGCATTGAGACGCTCAAGGGCTTCTTGGCAGAGCGACTCGCTGAGCATGACTGGCGCATCCTAGTTGCCGACAACGGCTCCGCGGACGGCACCCTGGACGTGGCCAAGCGGTACGCTGATGAAGACCCCACGCGGGTGGCCTACATCCATCTTGATGAGCGTGGCCGTGGCAGGGCATTGCGAAAGGCATGGCTGGATAGCAATAGAGACATCCTGACGTACATGGACGTTGACCTTTCAACTGGTCTGGACGCCTTTCCTGAGCTGGTAAAGGCCATAGCGGAAGACGGATACCATGTGGCCACCGGCAGCCGGTTGGCCAGAGGCTCTCGTGTAACGCGCTCCTTCAAGCGGGAGGTCGTTTCGCGGGTCTACAACCTCATCATAAAGGCTTCGTTCTTCACCCGCTTCTCTGACGCCCAATGTGGCTTCAAGGCGGTGAGCCGTGAGGCTGCCAACGTCCTTGTGCCTGCGATTGTGAACAACCACTGGTTCTTTGATACGGAGTTGCTCATCATTGCTGAGAAGCGAGGCTTTCGCGTGAAGGACATCCCCGTGACGTGGAAAGAAGACCCTGATACACGGGTGAAGGTGGTGGGCACCGCAATGGAAGATCTGAAAGGGCTGGCTAGGCTTCGGTTCAAAGGCATTCCGAGAGTGAAGCCTCCCACTCCGTGAGGCAATTCACAATTCAAACAAAAAAATTACGCCATACGTTGTTGTGTATGGTTTAATGGATAAGTAGCATAGTCGCTGCCCAGCCTCAAGCGTCACTGTCAACTGAATGCGGATATCAAACTTTAACCCACATTTCGACGTTCGCCCCTCGCTTATTACCGGCGATACTGCCGACCTATATCTCCATCGCACGCAGCGGGTGCTCCGGAATGAAGGCCTGAACCCCCCGGTGGTCATGGACTTCGCTCCTTCCTACCCTGGTACGTTGTGCGGCACCATGGAAGTAAAAGCTATTCTGAGCAAAGTTGCCCCTGAAGGCGCCCGCGAACTGTGGGCGGTGGAGGAAGGCGACGAAGTTGACGTTGGCGAGGTATGCCTCTCCATCCGAGCGGCTTACTCACCCTTTGGCCTCTATGAGACAGCCATCTGTGGGGTGCTAGCCAGCTCCACCGGCTGGGCTACCGTGGCAAAGGAGTGCGTGCAGGAGGCCAGAGGTGTTCCCATTGTTTGTGTGGGCGCACATTCCGTCCACCCGTCCGTTGCCCCCGTCATGGACTACGCCGCAGTGGTGGGCGGATGCTTCACCGGCTCCACAGTACTAGGGGCCAAACTTGCTGGTACACCACCCACCTCAACAGTCTCTGGAGCGCTGATCCAAATTATGGGCAGCGCTAACAAAGCCATTGAGGCGTTTGACCGCTCTGTGGCCCCGGAAGTGCCCCGCATAGCCTACGTGGACCCACGGGGAGATGTTGTAGCGCAGACCATGGAGATAGCACACCTGATGAAAGAGCGGCTGAATGCCGTGCGGATAGCCCGCATCCCAGGCGCCAGGCTGGTCACAGCGGAGATCATCAAAGAGGTGCGCAAGCGACTGGATGAGGCAGACTATAGGCACGTGGAGATTGTGGTCAGCGGTGAGATGTCACCCGCGCGCATCAAGCGGCTTTTGGATGACAGTGCACCAGTGGACGTGTTCCATGACACTGGTTACATTGCCGCAGCCAAGCCCATAGGCTTCAGGGCCAATATCCGCACCATCAGTGATAAACCGGTGCCGCAGGAGCAGGAACCGCTCCCTCACAACCCCAGACTCGTCCGGTTGCTCTGAGCGCAGCCTTACACCATGGAGAGTGACGGGATGGCGTCTAGGTCCAGCCCGTGAGATTCCCCTCGCTGGAGCCTGAAATAGGCCGCCGCCGCTATCATTGCCCCGTTATCCGTACACAATCGTGGTGAAGGCACCAACACAGGCACGGGTGAGCGCCTGGTGGCCTCCTCACGCAATCGCGTATTGGCCGCTACGCCGCCGCCAAGCAGCAGCCCTTTGGCGTTATAACGCTCCACCGCTTTGAGTGCTTTGTTTACCATGACATCCACCACCGCCTCCTGAAAGGCTGCTG
>CAVOAJ010000217.1:0-2800 GCA_963693605.1 Dehalococcoidia bacterium
GCTGTCCTGGGGTAAATGGACTACAAATATCCAAACCGAGGGTCATAGTCAGACGAAATACCAGCGGCGCAAAAGTTCACTTTGCAGGCCGTCACGATGGCGGGAGTGCGTGGGGGTCGAACCCACCCCCCGACACGAAGGCGCCAGGGCAACGGTTTTGAAGACCGCGAGACCCACCGGGACCCATCCACTCCCATCAAACGTGACAGCGCCCCGGCGGGGCCGGGGCGCTCATACTAGCTACTGTATCTCTGGTCGGTCAATTAGCTCGCGAGTACGTTGTCCAGTTTCTTCTTAAGAACGGACTTGGGCACTGCGCCGATGATCTGGTCAGCCACTTTGCCGTCCTTGATAACCAACAGCGTGGGTATGCTACGGATGCCGAAGGCCATGGCTGTGCGTGGGTTTACGTCCACATCCACCTTGGCAAAGCTAATCTTGCCGTCGTATTCATCACTCAGCTCTTCAACGACGGGAGCAATCATCTTACAGGGGCCACACCATTCGGCCCAAAAGTCGACCAGAACGGGCTGGCTAGACCCGATAACCTTTTCAGAAAATTCATCGTCTGTTACGTGGAACGGCTTTGCCATTCTGGCACCTCCTAAGATGCATTACCCATAGTATCGAGGACTAAATACGCCCTTCACCCAATTCGCTGCGTTCACTCATTCAGATGCGCTATCAGCGTTAAAGGGTGCAATCAAACAACTGGCTCAGTGTATGCGCGGCTGCACACGCCGTCAACGACGCTATGCCCCATCTTCAATGATGCCAACGCTTTGCCAAAAGCTGCCCTGCCCTCCGGCGAGGTTGGGGTGAAAGCCTGTGACGCGCGTGCTGTAGGCCCATCGCTCTATGGTGATGGCGGGCATGAAAAGGAGGCCCTGCGATAGAACGCGCTCCTGAATCTGCCGTATCAACACTCCCCTAGCCTGGACGTCACCCTCAACGGACTGGGCTCCGATAAGCCGGTCCAATTCCGCATCTACGACGCCTGTGATGTTCCACTGGCCCTGACTGTGCAGCATTGATAGCAGGAAGTCGTTGGTTGTGCTGGTTGGCGGCAGCGGGCCGACAAACACTTGGAAGTCATGGTTGCGCCACACGTTGGTGAGGTAGTCAGCGCGTGACAGTACATTCAACGTAACGTCGAAGCCAACATCGCGCAGTTGACCAGCGACAACGTCGCCGTAGTCTAGGTACTTCTGGCCAAAGTTGGCCACGGTGAGCGTGATGCGTTCCGCAGAGGGATTAGCACCTTCCAGCAGCGAGCGGGCTTCATTCTGCTGGGCAAAATAGCTTGTGAAGCGTTCCTGCTCCAGCAGCCAGTCTGCCTCCACCACCGGCACGCCCATGGCGCTATAGGCCGTGGCACCCCATATCTGCTCACGTCCAGCCAGCGGGTCTAAAGCGAGGAACAGCGCCTGGCGCAGGTCCAGGTCATTGAAGGGCGGCCTTTGCGTGTTCACCGCCAGCAGCGCACCTATCCCCTGCCGGGGCGTCAGCACGGATAGAAAGCCTTCCTCCTCCACGATGAGCCATTCCTCTTCCGTGACCTGGCCGACATCGATTTCACCGCCAAGCATCGCGCTGGCACTTGCGCCAGAGCCGCCCACAGGCGCCATAATCACGTGGCCGACAACGGGTACGCCAGCTCTACGATAATTTTCAACCACGTCAAAGTTCACCTGCCCTGACCGCAAGCGGTCCATGGCCCACGGGCCGCTGCCTATGACCGGCTCAATGCGCAGGCGGTTGCCTTCAGAAAGCTCTTGCGCCAGGATGACCGCGTGAGGGTTGGCCAGCTTCTGGGGGAGGTCAGCATCAGGGTAGTACAGCGTCAAGCGAACCGTGGCAGCGTCCACAGCCACAATGGCATCCACGGCGTCCAGCAGTGCAGCGTTGGGGCCGTCCACTGACCGGAGGCGTTCCAAGCTAAAGACCACATCGTCAGCAGTGACGGGCCTACCAGCTACAGGCGCTACGTCATGCCAGCGCGCGTTCGGGTCCAGATGGAAGACGTACGTGCGGTTATCTGGCGTTTCCCACTCAGTGCAGAGATCGCACTCCACGCGCATGCTGGGCAGCGCCAGGTCAGCGCCGCTGGCAAACCGTAATAGGCGGCTGTGCGCGACGCCTGGGCCAAAGAGGGTGGCCCACTCAGAGACGTTCTGTTGTACGTCCATGTTGGACTGCGCACCCGTCATGCCCACACGCAGCGTACCCGGTGGCGGTGGCGACGGAGTCACGACCGGCGTTGGCGTTGGTGTCTCAGTAGGTGTCGGCGTGGGACTAGAACAGGCGACGGCCAGCGTCGCTACGCCCAGTAAAGGTCCCAACAACAGCCAACGCATCGACAAAATCTCTCACCTAGCTCGTGGAAGTCTCTTCAGTCGCAATTTCTGAGTCTGTGTCCGGCGACCGCTGCCGGAACAACGTGCCAAAGCCTACCCTGGAGAGCATGAACAAGGATATGGCCACGGCAGGCAGGAAGACCATGACGTGCATGATAACGGCAAAGGCAAAGGCGCTGGGGCCGTCCACGTTCACCTGGCTCAGGGTGAGGATGACGGCGAATTCATAGGTGCCAACAGCCCCAGGCAAGGACGGGACTGCTGAGGTAAAGAACGTGGCGGCCACCATGAGGGCAGTCAGCGTGAGGATGTTCTGTTCCATGCCAAGGGAGTCGCTAATAATCCACGCTGCCAGGCCAAGCAGAAACCAGTGCGCAACAGTGGCGACAAAGGAGACAATCAGTCGTTTTGGCGAGTCCCTCAGCACGTTGACGGCCACCATC
>CAVOAJ010000218.1:0-2734 GCA_963693605.1 Dehalococcoidia bacterium
TCAGGAGAGTACATGGCAACGCAGTCTGAAGGCCCAGAACTATCCAAAGAATTATTCATCGCCATGGCGGAGCAAGTGGGGTTTGATCCTGCTGACTCCCATTTGGACGACCTCTACCCAGAGGTGCTTGCGCGGTTCACCATGATTCGAAACCTTCAACAGGTAGACGTGTCCGGGGTGGACCCCGCAGTCCACTATGGGCTTACGCCCACAGGGGAGGCGTAACCGTGGCAGAGCACGTACTGACCGACTTGAGCATCGCTGAGCTTGGCGCTCTTATCAAGGCGAAAGAGGTGTCGCCGGTGGAGGCCGTGGAGGCTTCCATCCAACGTACCGACGCCATGGATTCGAAGATAGGCGCTTTCATTACGCCCACGCCGGAACCGGCAAGGGCGGCTGCCAAGGTGGCGGAGCAGGAGATCATGGCAGGGCGCTACCGGGGCCCGCTCCATGGAGTGCCCTTTGCCTTGAAGGACTTGTACTGGACCAAGGGCATCCGTACCGCCTCCGGCTCCCGAGTGGACGCTGACTTTGTCCCTGCTGAGGACGGGACCGTGGTGTCACGGCTGTACGAGGCTGGGGCCATACCCATGGGTAAGGTTCACCTCTCTGAGTTTGCCTTTGATGGGCTTGGCGTGAACAAGCACTACGGCACTCCTCGCAATCCATGGAACACCAACCATGTGGCGGGTGGTTCCAGCAGCGGGTCAGCCAGCTCCGTGGCCGCAGGCATGGTGCCTTTCGCCATGGGGACAGACACCGGAGGCTCAGTGAGGCTTCCGGCGTCGTTCTGCGGCATAACAGGCCACAAGCCGAGCTTTGGGCTGGTCAGCCGTCATGGAATCACGCCGCTATCGTGGAGCATGGACCACCCAGGACCGCTGGTGCGTACCGTGGAGGATGCTGCGCTGGTGATGAACGCCATCACCGGACACGACCCGCAGGACGCGTCATCAGCAGACATTGGCGCCCGTGACTTCACTCGGTATTTGGGCAAGGGAGCCCAAGGGCTCCGTGTAGGGGTGCCTCAGGAGTTTATCTGGGACATTATTGACCCTGAGGTAAAAGCCGCAGTGGAGGCCGCAATCCAGCATTTGGGGTCGCTGGGAGCCACCGTCACGCCAATAGCGCTGCCTGAATTGAGCCATGCAGGCCCCATTTTTGGCCTTACCATTGCCAGCGAGGCCGCCACCTATCACCGGGAGAAAATCCTTGCTCATGGGGACCTCTACGACCCCTCCATCCGTATTCGTATAGAGGGTGGACTCTTTATTTCAGCAGCGGCCTATCTCCATGCGCAACGTGCTAGGGAGGCGTACCGTCGTGCTGTGGCGACTGCCATGGCTGACGTGGACGTGCTTGCCGTGCCGACTGTCGTGGTGCCGTCACCTGCCGTTGGGCAGGACCGAGTGACTATCGACGGCGTGGAGCATCCCTTGCGGCTCACCATACTGCGCGCGTCTCAGGCTTTCAGCCTCATTGGCCTGCCTGCTATGTCAGTGCCATGTGGGTTCACCAACGGCGGACTGCCCATTGGGATGCAGTTGGTGGGCAAGCCCTTCACTGATGATATAGTCATGGGCGCGGCAAACACCTACCAGCAGTCGACCGATTGGCACCTGCGGAAGCCGCCGCTGGATTAACCCGAGGCCACGTCGCTGGTGGCAAGCTGCTTGACGATGAACGTCTTGATGCGCTCTATGGCGCGGTCCGTTTCCGGGCTGGGTTTGAGGGCAAACATGTGCGGCATGCCAGGGAACCACTCCATTTCCAACTGGCCTCCCTTGGCGGGGTAGGTCTCCGCAAAGCGCTCCGGTATCTCAATGGGTATGTTGTCGTCCTTCGTTCCTTGGATGATGAGCAGGGGCGGCATTTGCTCAGCCTCACCACGCTCGACGATGACCTGCGGGTTGCCGTCCTTCATCCGCTCTTCCGTCTGGAAGTAGTTCTCCGTGTTTGTGACCAACCGCTCGTAACCCGTGCGTTTGGCGTAGTGGTAGCGGACGTAAGGGTCCAGCACCGGCCACAGCGCCACTACGTAGGAGAGCGACGCATCTACGCGGGGGTCTTCTGCCAGTGAGAACTCGGTGTAGCGAGGGTCGGTTGGCCGGAGCGCGTTCAGCAGCACCGTGTTGCCGCCGCTTGAGCCGCCCATGCCGCCAACGTGCTCAGGCATTGCGTTGAAGTCAGCGGCGTGGGCCTTCAGCCAGCGGATGGCGTAGTTCACGTCTGCCACCTGCGCGGGGTAGATGTGGTCCGGCGCAAGGCGGAAGTCCACCGCCATCACCACCATCCCATTTCCGGCAAGCTGTGCGTGTATAAGCTCTTCAGCAGCTCGTGTGCCTGCGTTCCATGCGCCGCCGTGCACGTCCAGGAGTGCAGGGAAGGGGCCGTCGCCCTGCGGCTGATATATCGTTGCAGGCAACGACACGTCGCCGTCCTGACGGTAGACAACGTCAAACTTCTTTACGCTGAAGTGCGCGCTGGTGTCGAACGTGGGCATCGAGCTTTCTCCGTTTCTTGTACGGGGCGTCTCTTTAACTGGAGACAGCCCTGCTCTCGGCTAGCTGCCGTGCAATGAAGGCCTTCGCCAGCGCAATGGCCCTGTCGGTCTCCGACCCCTCGTGCCACAGAAACTGATGAGGCATGCCGGGGAACCACTCCAACTCGATATGCCCGTCCGCTGCTTTATAGCTCTTTTCAAACCGCTCCGGGATCTCGTTGGGAATGTTCT
>CAVOAJ010000219.1:0-2710 GCA_963693605.1 Dehalococcoidia bacterium
CGCCCGGCTAGGACAGCGGGCCTTGCCATGGGTAATGAGCGGAACCGGTCAATCATTCCTTTAGAGAGGTCTTCTGCCAGCCCAACGCCGGTCTGGGTGGAGCCAAAGACCACGGCCTGGACAAAAATGCCAGGCAGCAGGAAGTCCACGTAATCAGCACCACTGACGTCTATTGCGCCGCCAAACACAAAGGCAAATAGCAAGACAAACATCACGGGCTGGATGGTGGAGAAGATGAGGAGTTGAGGTAGCCGCACGTAGCGCAGAAGGTTACGGCGTGTCATTACAAGGGTGTCAGAGATGGTCCAGCTGACGTACTGCAACGGGGAATTCGGTTTGGTAGCAATCATTAGCGGGCTCTCCTGGTACGTCTCCGTGTACGCGGTTCATTGGCATCCTTAGAAGCATCATCTGATTCAGCCGTGTGTCCGGTTAGGGCTAGGAACACATCGTCTAAGGTGGGCTGCCGTATGGCGAGGTCTGATATTGTCAGTCCCGCAGCGTCGAGTCTGCGCACCGCTTCCGCTAAGACGGAGGCTCCGCCTGTCACAGGGAGAGCAATGACGCCAGTCTCCTCTGTAATCTGTGACGCTCCTGCCCCCAGCTGGGCGATGGCCTCTGCTGCCACATGCGCCTGCGCTCTATCGGCAACGCGTACCTCTAGCACCTCGCCGCCAATCTGCGACTTCAACTGGTCTGACGTGCCTTGCGCAATGATGCGGCCTTCGTCCAGCACCGTGATGGTGTCGGCAAGATAGTCGGCCTCTTCAAGGTACTGGGTGGTGAGCAACACCGTCGTGCCGTCGTTGACCAGCTCGCTTATAACGTCCCACATGCCTATACGGCCCCTGGGATCAAGGCCGGTGGTTGGCTCATCAAGGAACAGCACTTGTGGTTGGGCCAGAAGGCTGGCCGCTAGATCCAGTCGTCGCCGCATGCCACCGGAGAACACCTTGGCTCTACGGTTGGCCGCCTCCGTGAGGTCAAAGCGCTCCAGTAGGTCGGTTGCGCGTCGTTTAGACTCAGCCCCTCCCAGATGGTACAGCCGCCCCACCATCTCCAGGTTCTCCTTCCCCGTGAGGTTCTCATCCACGGCGGCATACTGCCCCGCAAGACCTATCACGGAGCGAACGGCTGAGGGGTTGCGGGCCACGTTATACCCTGCAACGAAGGCCTCACCGGCGTCTAAGGAAAGGAGCGTAGTGAGAATGCGAACAAACGTGGTCTTTCCCGCCCCGTTGGGACCCAACAGGCCCATGACGGACCCTTTGGGCACCGTGAGGTTGATATTTTCAAGCGCCACCACGGAGCCGAAAGCCTTTTGCATCCCTACTACCGATATGGCATCAGCGCCATTCGTACCCACTTGCTCTGTCATATATGGAATCCCTTCGCGAAGTTGAGTGGGTATTGTGGTGTGCTTTTCATGGCAGCAAGCCTTCAACCTAACAGCCGGACTGAAATGGCTGAGCTTCCCACTTATACGTATACCAGTGTAACCATACGGCTCCAATCACACATTAGCCTTTTGGATAGGTTTGCCCTGGATGAATGGAGAGCCTCGCCATGCCATGCGGCTCCCTTGACCTTCTGCCTTCAACGCCCCACAATCCCTGCGCTGACGCATTGATGCGAGCAATGAGGAGGAACGCATGGAGATACAGTCTGGTTGGCAAGAGACCCCCGGAGCGGGCGCGCAGATGTCCTTGCACGTCACGGAGCCCAAGGAGCCGGGGACATACCCAGGCGTGCTGCTGTTTCACCACGCACCCGGCGTGAACGCTGACATGATGAAGTACGCAGAGCGCATGGCCGCCGAGGGTTTTGTGTGCGCCATCCCGGACATGTACTACCGCTGGGGCTCCCAGATGGTCTTTACTCCGGCACCTGGCAATTCCGCCATGGCCCAAGCCTTTGAGTATGTTAATAAGACAACGGACTACGACCTTGCCCAGGACTTTCGCACAGCCCTGAACTTCCTGAAGGGGTTGGACTCTGTACAGCCCGATCGCATTGGCGTGACGGGCTACTGCATTGGTGGGCGGCTCTCATTCTTGGCGGGCTGTCTCAACGCGGACGTACAGGCGACCGTCGTTTGTTACGGCTCGGACCAGGTGGACATGGAGACCACACCTCGGAGGCCACTGCCGCCAATAGACATGGTCCCGTGGCTTCAGGGCTCTATGCTGAGCTTATCCGGGGACCAGGACCAGAACCCCTCACCTGGCATGATTGCGCAGGTGGCCGCCCGGATGAAGGCGGAGGGCAAGGACTATGAACACCACATCTTCCCAGGGGCGGGCCACGCGTTCTTTAGTGAAGGTAACAAGGCAATGTACTATGAGCCCGCCGCTACGGCGGCCTGGCCCATAAAACTGGAATACCTCAAGCGAAAACTGAAAGGGTAAACGGCAAGTCGATAACAACAAAAAGAGAGCCTGCGGTATACCGCAGGCTCTCTTTTTGTAAAAACGTCTGTGCGGTTAGGGACTCTTACCCCGCTTCTTGCTCAATCAGCTTGTCAGCGTGGTCAGCCTCAAGACCGAACTCTTCTTGGCGCTGGTAGCTGGCGACCTCAGCAGGCGTAATTGCCACCTGCTTGGCCTCTTCAGCCGCCATCATGCCACGGGCGCGGAGGATTAACCGCCGCCACACTACCTGATGGGAGTCGGTGGACGATAAGAACTCAGGTGTGTCATAGCGCTGTTGA
>CAVOAJ010000220.1:0-2639 GCA_963693605.1 Dehalococcoidia bacterium
GGCGTAACAATATGGAGCGGTGGGACTATGACCACCCTCTGGAGGAGCGTGCCTTGGGCCGTACCTTTGGGATCATCCTCTTCCAAGACCAGGTCAATCAAGTCGCCATGGACGTGGGAGGCTTCTCCGCAGTGGAAGCGGACCAACTCCGCAGAGTTTTCGGCAGCCGCCGCAACGAGGGATTGGTGAAGCAGTACTGGGAGAAGTTCCGCGACGGTGCGGGGGCCAAGGATGTGCCGCCGGATGTCGCGCTCCGTATCTTCAAGAAATTCAACGGCCAGTACATGTTCCCGGAGTCTCACGCTTTTGCTTTTGGAGTGACGGCCTACCAAGCTTCATGGTTGAAGCGGTACTACCCTCTGGAGTTCTATATAGGGCTCTTCAATGAGCAGCCCATGGGCTTCTACAACCTGGAGACGTTGAAGGAGGACGCCAAGCGCCACAGCATCACGGTCCTGAATCCCTGCGTGAACCGCAGTAACGCTGAGACGGTCATTGAGGGTGTGTCCATACGTTTGGGGCTGCTCCATGTCCGGCGCGTGGGAGGGTCTCAGGCGGACCGCATCGTTGCAGCGCGGGATGCCTGGGGAGCCTTTGGCTCCCTGGCCGAGGTCATGGAACGCACTGGAGTGCAACGAGAGGTGCTGGATAACCTGGCCGACGCTGGGGCGTTCGACGATTTCAGAGATGACCGCCGTGACACCCGGTGGGAAATTGGTCTGCGGTATCGGCCCCTGGGAAGCCAACTTGCCCTACCGCTATCGGTAGAGCAAGACATGGTAGAGCTACCGGGGCTCTCAGCGTGGGAGGCCATGGAGGGTGAATATCACACCATGGGGATGCACCCCAAAGGCCATGTCATGGCCCACCTCCGTCCACAACTAGGAGGCCATCTCAGCAGTCTGCAAGTGGGACTGAAGCGTGAAGGTGACCTGGTGACGGTGTCGGGCATGGTAATACGCAGACAGCACCCGTTGGCCGAAGCGGTGTTCATCACGCTAGAGGACGAGTTCGGGCACGTCCCGCTTATTGTCTGGGGCGGGACCTACAAGGAATATCGGCTAGTGCTCAGAGAGCCGTTCCTAGTGGTGGAAGGATATATATCCAGGCGAGAGGGGACGCTAAACGTTGTAGTCACAACCGCCAAGGCGTTAGATGTCCACGCACCGTCAACAAAGGCCAAGGATTGGTCTTAGGTGTTGGGTTATTCGATTAGCCAATGTCCGAGCGATTCTCATGAAAAGGAGCGATTAAGTCATGAAACCCAGACAGCCAATTGAGCATCACACCTCAACAGGAAAACCAAAGTGGAGCCGAAAGTCAGCCAGGCCCCAACCCGACACGTACAAGGTTGAGTTGGTCTATGTACCGCGACCTGATTCAGAGGAGCGATTTGCCAAAGCGTACGCGATAATTTTCCAGGCCGCTGTTCGCGCCAAAACCGGAGACGTGTTCACAGTGTAGTTCGACTCTCCCCCATCTCCACCGCGAACACAAAGAGGCCTAGCATCGTCGGGAAATTCTTTCAATCTCGTTGATTCCATCCCAATCGTGGCAACCATCACCTAACGGTTGACGCAGCCTCTGAGTTTTGGTGAAATAAGTTACCCAATAACTATCCGCGCCTTGGAGGGAATCATGTTGCATATGGCGACGCTGAGTCACGGGCCAGAAACCTGCGCCGCAGTTCACGCTGAATATGGGGCTCTTGCCAGATCCGCCGCTGATTCGATGGACGCTATTGCCGAGCGACATGGTGCTGCTATCAAAGGGGGGTGGGTTGACGCGCCCGGCCATCTTTGGTTTTTCTTGGTGGACGCGCCCAACGCTCACGTCGTGAGCAATCTGATGGTTGAATTGAGATTCCACTCTTGGAATACCCTCAACATAAGCCCAGTAGCGACGGTCGCGGACACTCTGAATCAATTGGCTTAGAGTCGGGGAAGATATCTCGCTCACTTGCGCTTAACATGCACCTGCTGTGCCGGCTCGGGTTGCCGCCTGTCCGTGGTACTCAACAAATGGCTACTAAAGTGGAGCCGTGGTCGCCCGCCACGACTGCACCATGGATATGACCTTCCAGGTTACTTATCGAGCAATTATCATGAGGCTCGTGATATTACCTACACCGAGTTGCTCCGCAGCGTCCCTGTCCTCATGTGGGCAACGGCTGTCATTAAAAATGTGGCGCTGTACATGGCTCTTTATCGCAAGTACCATTCCCACGCACGCCCATTTAGGACAACCGCTACCTGTAGAAGTGTAAGCAATGATTGCCCATAACGACGCTGAACTGGCCGTTGCTCCTGGTGAGAAACTGGCCCACGACAATCGGGACGTGATTCCCGTACTGGGGTTTACTGAGTACTGGTACCCTGCCCTGCCGCTGAAAATGGTGCGCAAGAAGCCCCTTACCTGGAAGATGCTGGGCAAGGATTTGGTGTTCTTTCAAGGCAAAGACAAGGGCACCGTTGCGGCCATTGACCCCATGTGCGTCCACCGCAATGCCAGCCTCACTGAGGGTGAATGTCATTGGCGTGGCACCATCACCTGCCCCTACCACGGCTGGACCTACAACGAACAAGGTGAGGTGGTCGCCTGTCTGAACGAAGGCCCCAACTCCACCATCCCTGAAACTA
>CAVOAJ010000221.1:0-2636 GCA_963693605.1 Dehalococcoidia bacterium
ACAGCGTCTACCTGTAATGGACGACGCCTACCAGGAAGACTTGCTCAATGACGCTGACCAGCGCCAACGAGACCTAGAAGGCCAGATACTTATTAAAGGGACGGACGCTCCTTTTGAGGTGTTCCGCCAGGGCCGCCTGGCCTTCTACCTTGGCGGGAACCGGTTCAACACGCCTCTGCGTGACAGAGACTTCTTCCGCCATGACATCCGCACACAGTCAGGGATGCACACGCACCAGGGCGGACTCGTCATATTTGTGGTGGATGGAGACGGCTATACGGCCGTCAACAAGAAGCAGTTAAATTGGAAGAAGTACGACCTTGTGCTACTGCCCATCCTGCCGGAAGAGGTAGAGCACCAGCACTTCAACAGGGATCCGAGCAACCCTGCTATCTGGTGTGCATTCATATTCCACGGCATGCTGCGTGAGACTGGCTACAACATCACCCAGAACGAGCGCTCTCCCGACTTTCAAAAGTAGCGGGCCCAAGGGCTTATGCGCCCATCAACTCCTCTTTGCTCCGCGTGCAGGTGTCGATGATGGTGTAGATGTAGCACCGCGCCAATCGCATCATCACGTCAATGTCAGCCCCTTCACCCGCCAAGAATCCCAGCGACGGGTCTACGGGGGCGTTCTCTCGTTCTTGGCCAAGCCGCGCCGTGGGGATGCCCCAGGGCCGTAGCACGGAAGCGTCGGTGGCCCCTGCGATGCCCGCTCTAGCGACGTGCGCTTTCCCTTCTACCAGTTCCCACGCCCGCATACTGGACTGGACAATCCAGTTGTCAGGGCTGGTGTTGTTGCCGCCAACCTCCAGGTACGGTTCCCAGGTGAGGTCCAGCTCTGGGTGCCGGGACCGCGCACCGTCAATAAACTCCTGGAACATGACCTTTACCTCTTCAACGGAATTCCGTGGGCTCACCCTGATGTCCAGATAGAGGTTGCAGACAGCCGGTGAGAAGTCCGGCTTGAAGGGCCAGCCACCCTCAATGGCGCCTATATGGCAGGGGGTGGCCACCTGGCCGGAGGTGGTGCGCTCTGCATACTCCTCAAACCAGTCGCTCAGCTCGGCCATGAGTCCGCCTGCCTCCATGATTGCGCTTTTGAAGACACCGCGCCGCGCTACGTAACCAACCACGCCTTTAACGGTGAGCTTCACCCAGAGCATGCCTGGCTCCTCCCAGCCCACGGCATAGCCCACCTTGGAGCTCACCGCATAGTCAGGGCTGACGCCGTTCCTGAGCATATGCTCACAGCCAACCCCCATGCCCACGTGTCGTTTTTCTAAATAGGGCCTGCCGCCAATGAGCTTGGTCCGGTGGATGCCACCACTGACAATGCCCACCGTGACTGACCCCAGCAACGGTATGCCTGCCTGGCGTATGACTTCAGCAGCGTGCAAGGCAACGGCTGAGCCCGCCTTGGGGTTCCCTGCGCCCGCGCCGTGGATGATGCGGCCCACCTGGACAGCCTTGGTATGCATGTCCAGCAAATCCAAGTCGCCAAAGACCAGACCGTCATCCTCCGCGCCGCTCACGTAGTGGTCAAAGTGGCTGTACAGCAGGAGTTCCGGCCCTGTCCCAGACCCCGCCAACCGGCCTACGGCGTTGCCTCTGTCTTCATCCATCTCCTGGTACTCCGCCTCCAAGCCCGCCTTGCACATCTCCTCCACGGTAGCCTTTGCCAACGGGCCTTCGTACCCCGTGGGGCTGGGGATGTTGACCATGTCTGTTAGCAGTTGCACCACGCGTGACTCATCAAGCTGTGCATAGGCTTTTTCTATCCACGCTTCCTGTTGGGATGACAGGGGGGCTGGCTTTGTCTTGACGTCACTGGGGTTGACCATGGCGCACTCCTTAGTGAATGGCGAATTTTGGAGATGACGGGTTGTGGAGCACGAAGGATAGATAGAGAGGCTTGCCCCGTCAACAGTGGAGGCCACTGGACGCAAAGAGAGGCGCCGGAGCAGCCCCTCCGACGCCTCTTACGAGTCAATGAAGTTAGCGTTTACTCGATGCCGAACACAATTTGGACGGAGACGGTCACGTCCATCTCACCCGCTAGAATTTGCGTGGGTGGCAGGCTGCTTTGGCTGGCAACGGCCCCGTCCATGAACCGAGCCTCTTCCATGGGGTAGACGTTCCCGCCAAATTCCGTGATGAACACCACGTTGCCAAGTTTGAAGTCAGCCGCATCAGCGTATTGCCCTGCCTTGTTCACGGCGTCCTGAACTGCCAGCGTCCGTGCCTGTTCAGCCAAGGCCCTGCCGTCCTCAATGGTGAAGGACACGTTGTTTATGCGGGTGGCGTTTCCACCGGCCTCAACCGCGCCGTCAATGACCGGGCCCACTAGGTCCAGGTCTCGAATCTCAACTGTGAGCGTGTTGGTCACGCGGTAGCCGGTCAGTGTTTGCTCACGCTCAAAGTACTGATACTGCGGCTGAATGTTGAAGTAACTGGTACTGATGTCGTTGTCATCCACGCCAAGCGCGTTGAGCTGGGCAATCATGCCCTCCATGGCCTGTGCGGCCACGGTCCTGGCTTCGGCAATTGTGGGCTCTATGGCTTCCACACCCATGGAAAGAACAGCCAGGTCAGGCATGGCAGATACCTTGCCGGTACCCGTGACGTGCACACCA
>CAVOAJ010000222.1:0-2634 GCA_963693605.1 Dehalococcoidia bacterium
TTCATTACGACAACGTTGTCGTCCTGCCATCCGACGACACGTTGGGGTGTCCTAGGCGCGCACCGTATGACGCCATCATTGTGGCTGCGGCAGCGCCACGAGTGTCCCTATCGCTCGTGGAACAGCTACGGGTGGGCGGTAGGATGGTTGCGCCGGTGGGGGGCTTGCTGGAGCAGGTGCTGGTGCGCGTGGTAAGGACGCCTGAGGGTGCCGGTGTGACGAACCTTGGCCCGTGCCGCTTTGTACCCCTCATAGGCGAAGAGGCGTGGCCTCTGGGGGCGGACCCTGGCGCTTCAGAGTGACGCTGACCACTCTGGTTAGCTTTAGATATGACCAGGGGTTGTGCGTGCGTGCGTAGGCCGATACCATCGGCTTTGCAACACTCGTTTGTGCGGCTAAGGTTAGGTTTTTTGAATCTACACTTGCAGCTTGGGCGTAAACGTAATGGATAACGGGAACAACAATCCGGTGGAGCCATACCTTGTTTGACAAACCGAACCTGAATCTTGAGACGGCGGCTGTGACGGCAGAGCGGTTGCTGAGCAACCTTGAGCAGGTTGTCCTGGGTAAACGCCAGGAACTGAGATTGGCGTTGATGACGCTCATGTGCAAGGGCCATTTGCTCATTGAAGACGTGCCTGGCGTGGGGAAGACCACCTTGGCCAAGAGCATCGCCAAGTCCGTGGGGTGCACCTTTCGGCGCATCCAGTTCACACCTGACCTGCTTCCCACTGATATCACGGGCGCGTCAATCTTCAACCAGAGCACCAATGAATTTGAGTTCCGTCCTGGCCCGATTGTTTCGCAGATTGTGCTGGCAGATGAAATCAACCGTGCATCACCCAAGACCCAAGCGGCGCTGCTGGAGTCCATGGAGGAGCGACAGCTCACCGTGGACGGCATCACGTATCCCATGCCCAAGCCGTTCATGGTGATGGCCACCCAAAACCCTATTGAGTATGAAGGCACGTTCCCGCTGCCGGAGACGGAGCTTGACCGGTTCATGCTTCGTTTGCACCTGGGCTATCCCTCATTTGACGACGAGATTGCCGTTTTGGAGAGCCAGCGCTACTTTCACCCTATTGATGACCTAGCGCAAGTGGTGACCCACGCGGAGTTGATGCAGGTCCAGGACGCAGTGCAGGAGGTGCAGGTGGAGTATTCGATCCGCGAGTACATTGTGCGGATTGTAGAGTCCACCCGGCGGCACCCGAATCTCTACCTTGGCGCTTCACCTAGAGGGTCATTGACGCTGTTTCGCTTGGCGCAGGCCCGCGCGCTCCTTGAGGGTAGGGAGTTTGCCATACCGGACGATGTAAAGGCGGTGGCTGAACCTGCTTTGGCCCATCGCCTTATCCTGAGCTCATCAGCCCGGATCCAGGGGTCCACGGCTGCTGGGGCGGTGGCGGAGATCCTGGAAGAGGTGGCTGTCCCCGGGGCAATCCCCGGCTGACGCGCCAAAGGACGGCCCCATGCGGCGTTTGGCCTTTTGGGCTCTGGTGCTCACAGTTCTTTTTTTGGCGCTCTCTTCAGGTGCGCCGCTGCTCTATCGCCTGTTCTATGCGCTCATAGCCCTCCCCATCATTGGCTACGCGATGGCCCTGCTTGGTGTCCGTCGCCTGGAGGGCCGCGTACGACGGCTCACGCCGTACCTTCAGGTGGGCGAGCCCGTGGAGCAGGAGGTCACCTTCCAAAACAACGCATGGTGGCCCCGCGTGCTGCTGGAAGTGGAACATCACACCAACCCCCCAGAGACCGGCGGCTGGGTCGTGAGTCTGTGGCCTTATCGCGCCACCACCTGGCAGAGCAAGTCCCTGTTACAACGACGCGGCGTCTACACCTATGGCAAGCTGACCGTCACCAGCCGTGACCCGCTGGGGCTCTTCTCACGGCGTATCACCATTGGCGATGAACAGAGCGTCCTGGTCTATCCAGCCACCGTTGATATCCCCGCGTTCCACGTCCCTTCAGGGCAGTCCTGGGGTGAAGGCATGGCGTCCGGCCGCAATAACCTGCCAAGCTCCATTGTCAGTGGCGTGCGCGACTACGTGAGTGGCGACAGCTACCGCCGTATTCACTGGCGGTCCACTGCGCGCCGCGCCAAGCTCATGGTGAAGGAATTTGAGCCTGAGCCCGCGGGACCTTCTCATGAGGTCTGGGTGTTACTGGACTTATGGGAAGGCGTGCAGGCAGGGAAGGGTACTGAGAGCACGGTTGAGTATGGGGTGACCATTGCCGCCTCAGTAGCCAAGCGGTACCTGGAGATGGGACGCAGCGTTGGCTTGTATAGCTGGGGAGAGAGACGGGAACTCATACAACCAAGGCCAGGCTCCGCGCAGTTTGGCCGCATCATGGAAAAACTGGCCATCGTCCAGGCGGGAAGTGAAGGGCCGCTGAATGATGCCATGCCTGAGGCCACGGAACAGGTCTTGCCGGGCTCCAGCGCCGTGCTTATAAGCTCTGCCAACCCAACGGACATCTCCTCAGCTGCACGTATCTTGGCCAATCACCGCATCGTAGTGGTGCCAATATATCTCGACGCGGCCAGCTTTGGTGGGCGACCATCGGCCAACGGCGCATTGGTAGAGCTGACGGCACTTGGTATTGAAAGCTACGTCATCCACAAGGGTGATG
>CAVOAJ010000223.1:0-2622 GCA_963693605.1 Dehalococcoidia bacterium
ATATCGTCGTAACCCAGGCCCCACTTCTCTATGGTGCCAGGAGTGAAGTTCTCTGTAACAACATCAGCCCAGGTGGTCGCCAGTTCAAATGCCAGACCACGCGCACGGGGGTCTGCCATATTCAATGCCATGCTCATCTTGCCACTGTTGTAGTTGGCCCAGTAGCCGCTGCGGTTGATGCCCGCTTTACCCTCGGCATAGGGCAGACCGTTGCGGATGACATCTGGGCGGTGTTTCGACTCTACGCGGACCACTGTGGCACCGTAGTCGCTGAAGTAGCGAGTAGTCATCGGGCCAATGACCACCCAACAGAAGTCCAGAACCTTGAGGCCTTCGAATATACCTGGCATCAGACCGTCCCCGCTGCGTGTAAGGCTGCGATATCACCAGCGCTCAGCCCCAGAGAGCCGTACACCTCGCTGTTGTGCTCACCAAGGCGTGGCGCACGCATACGCAGCGACATGGGCTTCTCACTGGAGCGCACCCACGGGCCAAGAGTGGTCATGGTGTCACCGTCCGGGGCCTCCATCTGCTGAAAGTAGCCTCGTGCTGCAAGCTGGGGATACGCCACCACGTCAGAGGGATCGTTGACCGGGAACAGGAGCACACGGCGCTCCAGCGCCCCCGCGGACAGGTGCGCTTTGGTGTTTTCTCTAAAGAAGCGGCCCAAGCCAACGTCCATGGCCTCCAGCAACGACTCTGGCATCTCACCAAAGCCGTACGTGCCAAAGTCCGTCGCGCTCAGGTACGCATCGCCGTAACCTTCCTCTTCCATCCATGCGCAGAGGGCGGCCATACTGCGGCCTCCCGCAGTGCCGCCTGGCTGGATGTAGTTCACGTAACCGTCCATGCACTCCCAATTGGTGCGTAAGCCCATTCCGCTGCCCATGGGCCTGAAGGGGCCGCTGCGCTTGAGAATGACCTGGTTGAGGTCCCAGAACTGAGGTGCGTGGGAGAGCGTGCGGGCCATGGCCTGCTGACAGGACACGTCCACGTGCTGGCCCTGGCCGGTGGATTTACGTTGGTGAAAGGCAAGCATGGCTCCGGCAGCGCCCGCGCCGCCGCCCAGCAGCCAGAACTGCGGAACGCTCACGCGTACGGGAGCACGGTCTGCATCACCAGTGAGATGCGTGAAGCCACTGAGGGCCACGCCAGTCAGGTCAGTCGCCGCATAGCTGGCGTAGGGGCCGTCCTGGCCAAAGGCCGTGACAGATACGTAGATGAGACGAGGGTTGACCTTGTGCAGGTCTGCATAGCCAAGGCCCAAGCCAGCTAGGTAGCCAGGCCGGTACGATTCCACGAGGAAGTCTGCCGTTTCCACCAGCTTCAGCAGCAGGTCACGCCCGGCAGCGGCCTCAATGTCCAGCGTCACGCCACGTTTGTTCGTGGAGTAGATTTGCCAGTAGAGGCTGTTCTCCACACCGGGGTCATCATGGTAGAAGGGGCCGATGCGCCGCGCGGGGTCGCCAGTGGGCGGCTCCACCTTTATGACATCAGCGCCAAGGTCGCCGAGAACGCGGCTACAGAAGATGCCACGGTCGTCGGCTAGGTCGATAACGCGGTATTTGGATAGCAAGGCGCTAAAGCTCCAGAGCTTCGGCCAGCTTGCGTTTGTGGTGACGCGGGTTGCCCAGGTAGTGGTACAGCGTCCGTGACATCTTGGTGTGCAACGTGAGGCCGTATTCACGAACGATGCCGACACCCGCATGAACGTCATGCGCTGAGTTGCAACCTGCGTAGTAAGCCTCGCTGGCAACGGCTGCGGCCATGTACACGCTAGCGGCGGCGTCAGGGGCTCCAGTGTCCAGCTTCCACAGCGCCTCGTAGGTGGTCCAACGGGCTGCATCAAGCTGGTTCACGATGTCGATAACGTGGTCTTGCACGCGCTGGAAACGCCCGATGGCCTGTTGGAACTGGTGGCGCGTCTGGCTGTAGAGCAGCGACATATCAAACACTTGCGACAGCGCGCCAACCTGATATGCACATAGTATGGGGAGCGCCTTCTGAAAGACGCGCTCCAAGACGGCCCAGCCGTCGGTGACGCTGCCGCCGACGAGCGACGCCTCCGCCTTCTCCAGACGCACTTCGCAGGCGCCCGCCGCAAGCCCCGCTAGCGCTCGAACGGCGACTCCCGGTGCTGACGCGTCCACGATGAACAAGGCTACGTTGTCGTCTAGGCGGGCCGCCACGATGATGTGCGTTGCGGTAGCGGCGTCCTGCACATGCAGCTTCACGCCGTTTAATACGTAGCTGTCGCCCTGCTTTGCGGCAGTCGCTTGCACAGACTCAGCCGCCCAACCGTAATCAGGCTCCGTAATGGCCACAGCCAGGATTGTGGTGCCCTGCGCGACTCCCGGCAAGAGCGCTTGCTTCTGTTCAGGCGTAGCGCTCTCCATGAGAGTCAGCGTGCCCAAGACACCGGAGGAGAAATGCGGGCCAGGAACGGGGCCACGGCCCAGTTCTTCGTAGATAACCGATGTATCGGTGAGAGAGCCGCCAATGCCGCCGTACTCTTCGGGGACGAGGCTGCCCAGCAAGCCTGTCGATGCGAGCTTGGCCCACAGCGCGCCTATGCTCTGCTTGCCAGCGTCCAACTCAACGAGGGTTTCCTTGGGGAAGTCG
>CAVOAJ010000224.1:0-2619 GCA_963693605.1 Dehalococcoidia bacterium
ATGAAGTTCTGGTGCTGTCATTGAGCGCTCCACAGAAGCGTGGCGGGAGTGTACTACAGCTTGTCGCTATCGTGCATAGGTGACCATAATCTGGCCAACGCCCAACACATGACCATTTATAGCTTCAAACAACTCAGATTTGGTGACTCCCGGCCCCAGGTCTACGGCTGAATCCAGCGCATATAGCCTGAAGAAGTAACGGTGGTCACTTCCGGTGGGAGGGCAGGGGCCACCGTAGCCTGTGCGGCCAAAGTCGTTTTCACCCTCCAACATGCCGTCCGTTGTCGCCTCAGCTAGGCCAGAAGACTCGGCGCTCAAGCCGTACGCAACCCAATGGGTCCACGTTCCGCCGGGGGCGTCAGGGTCTTCCATGACTAGAGCCAGGCTTTGAGTGCCGGTGGGGATGGATTCCCAGGCCAAGGCAGGTGAGCGGTCATCGCCATCGCAGGTGAATACAGTTGGTATCTGGCTGCCGTTCTCAAAGTCAGGGCTTGTAAGCTGGACGAATGCCGTAAAACCCTCCACGGGTGCCAATATGTCAGGCTCCTCGCTACTACCTCCGCAAGCCGCCAGCGTCAGCAGTGCGACGCCGACCATGGATGCAAGGCCAAAACCTTTCATATACCGCCCCCCGCTGGTCATCATGCCCCAACCGTCCTCACCGTGACCAGGTTTGTTTGGCCACCAATCACCTGCGGAGCAGAGCCCATCACCACCACCCTGTCATTGGGAGCAACCACCTGCATCCGCGATAGTTCTTGGAGGCACTGCTGGACCATGGTTTCAGTTTCCGTCAAAGGCTGTATGAGTACGGGCGTTATGCCATACCAGAGCACCAACCGACGGAACACGGAAGGGTCTCCGGTGAAAGCGTACACGGGGGTGAAGGGTCGTACACTTGCAAGCACCTGCGCTGAACGGCCGCTCTTGGTGAATACGGCTATTGCCTTTGTGTCCAAATCAGTTGCGATGGACTTGGCGGCGCGTGCCATGGCGTGCGCTTCGTCGTTTGCTGATTCAGTAGTTGTATGAGCGTCCGTGTTTGCCCACTCTGCCTCCTGGGCAATGCGCACCATGGTCTCCACGGCCGCGATAGGGTGTTTACCCACGGCTGTTTCAGCGGAGAGCATTACGGCGTCTGTGCCGTCCAGGATGGCGTTGGCCACGTCGCTGGCTTCTGCCCTTGTGGGTACGGCATGCTCCACCATGGACTCCAACATCTGCGTTGCGGTTATCACCGGCAGGCCAAGCTCATTGGCGCGACTGATGATCCGCTTTTGGAGCAGCGGCACGCGTTCTGGAGAGACCTCCACTCCAAGGTCTCCACGTGCAACCATGACACCGTCACTGACGGACATGATGCCTTCCAGGTCATCCAGCGCCTGGGGATTCTCTATCTTTGCAATGATGAGAGCGTTTCCACCCACCTGGTGGATATACCGGCGACAGTCCAGCACGTCATCCCTGCGGCGTACGAAGCTTAGCGCGACGTAGTCCATCTCATGACGTACGCCAAAGGCCAGGTCATCTTTGTCTTTACTTGTGAGCGGTGCAGCCGTCACGTGAGTATCCGGTAGGTTCAGTCCCTTATGTTCTCCAAGCTCACCACCGCGCTCTACTTCCGTCAGCACCTCATGGGGGGATACTTTCAGCACCCGTAGGGCTATGGCCCCGTCAGCCAGGAGCATGCGGTGGCCCGGTGCAACATCAGTGGAAAGTTGCGGGTAGGGTATGGAAATCCGGTCTTGGTTCCCTTCCACTTCCTCCGTGGTAACGGTCAACTTTTGCCCGCTCTCTAGTAATAGTGTGCCGCCGCCGGAGACGCGGCCAGTCCGCAACCGTGGCCCCTGGATATCCTGGAGCAAGGCTACCGCGCGGCCAGCCTCTTGAGAGAGCCTGCGGATACGGGGAATGGCCTGTTCAAACTCTGCATGAGTCCCGTGGGAAAAGTTGAGACGGAAGCAGTCCACCCCGGCTCGGATGAGACGGTCCAAGGTGTCTTCGCTGAAGCAGGCTGGGCCTAGCGTGGCGACAATTTTCGTTCGCCGGTACACCTGTATGTTCGGCACGTAGCCTCCACGTTGGTGAGCGTTCCCGTCATCATAGCAGGGGCGGTTATACACCGGCCAGGTGGCTCCCATGCTTCCCTGGCGACATGGATTCAGCACATCAAAGATAATTGACGGTTGATTAACAGGCACGTACAGTTGTTCGCGGTTGGCTGTGTAAGCCACTCTTCTACTGTGTGTACTGTGCTATGGAATAGGTAGGCGTAATGAACGCGCGCCCACCGTACATTTCACATTAGGGACGTGTCGATATTTCTACTGGTATATTCCGCGTCCGGATGCTAATCAACCGGACGCTTCGGGCTACGGCCCTCCTCATAGTATTCACCAGTTCAGGCTGCGGCCTAGGCGGAGACGGCGATGGGCTGTTTGACGGTGGGTCTGGCAATCCGGTAATCACGGTTGATGCCCTTGCAGACGTCCTGATACGCCCCTCGGTGCCCACCCGTGTAGGGTCAAGTCCAGGCGGTGCCGTCAATAGTTACGGTGCCCCAGGGGAACGTTGCCATTTTCACCGCGGTGGCGCTAGATACCGCAGGGTGCTACCTCA
>CAVOAJ010000225.1:0-2565 GCA_963693605.1 Dehalococcoidia bacterium
CACTATGAGGGCATCTACCCCTTCAAGCTCCTGCGACAGCTATGCATATGTCCGGAGTGCGCGACCAACCGACAGCCCGCAACGTAAGCTTCCCTACATTGCAACGGCGGACTCGGCTTCCTGAGGCGCGGTCTCATCCGTAGACTGATTCAGCCGCGTCTTCAACGTGTCTATTGCATCATGGGAGCCGTAGACGGTGGTCAACTTGCCGCTCACCCGCACCTTGGCCTTGCCTATGTGTCCCACCTTGGCCAACTGCCAAAGGGACCAGTTCAAGGCAGACCGCTTGAGACGAGGGAAAGCGCGCATAAGATCGTCACCCTGATACTCAAACACTTCGTCGGGTCGGCGGGCCAATTCCTCATAGATCATCTGCTGGAGAGGCGGTAGGCCGCCATCTGCGGAGAGGCTGTATTGGGATATCTGCGTAATCTTCATATAAGTCTCCGTTAATGTTCGATTTTGGTCGGTTTCTTAAAAAACGATTAGCAAAAGTTTAGACATTTGACCAGAAGTTGTAAAGCACCTACAAGCAATTCACAGTACGCAACAGTGATGCACCGTGAAATGCCGCCCATCGTTGAGCGCGGCGCCGGTTGCCTGATAGACTACGGCCCAGTCAAAAAACGGAGCGCGCCATGACCAGCGGCCAAGAGCCCACAAGACTTGATATTGAAGACGTTAGGCACATTGCCCGGCTATGCCATGTTGGCCTGACTGACGAGGAAGCCGAGCGTATGCGTGACCAGCTTTCGCATATCCTGGAGCAGTTCCAGAACCTCGCTGCTATCGACACCACCGGAGTTGAAGCCACCGACCAGGCTGTCGGCTTGGACTCCGTAATGCGGGAGGACGTACCCGTTCCACCCATGTCTGTGGAGGATGTGCTGGCCAACGCGCCGCGCAGGGAAGGCGACTATTTCCGCGTGCGTGCAGTGATGGAGGAGTCGCCCTAGGTGGCCCAGCCCGCTCTGCTCCTACCCACCACCCGCCCCAAAGGTATCTTGAAAAGGCCGGACCGTTAGGAAAGAAACAAATGCCAGATAACCTTCATTACCTCACCGTTCAAGAGATGACCCAAGCCCTCCAGCGCAAGGAGGTCTCTTCTGTTGAGCTTACCCAGGCCCACCTGGAACGTATTGCTGCCGTGGAGCCGCAGGTTGGCGCGTATGTGACCGTGACCGAGGCTGAGGCTAAGGAGCAGGCGCATCAGGCTGACGCACGCATCGCCGCAGGGAACGCCGGACCGTTGACAGGGATACCCATGCAACTCAAGGACAACCTGTCTACCAACGGCGTGCGTACCACATGCTCGTCACGCATGCTGGAGCAGTACGTGCCACGCTACGACGCCACGGTGACGGCCCGCCTGAAGGATGCGGGGGCCGTTTTGCTAGGCAAAGGCAACATGGACGAGTTCGCGATGGGCTCCTCAACTGAGAACTCAGCGCTGCAGGTCACCGGCAACCCCTGGGACACCAGCCGGGTGCCGGGAGGCTCCAGCGGAGGCCCCGCCGCCGCCGTCGCCGCTGGGCAGGCCGCCTTCTCTCTAGGCTCCGATACTGGCGGCTCGATACGACAACCCGCCGCGTTGTGTGGCATCGTTGGCGTGAAGCCCACGTATGGATTGGTGAGCCGCTACGGCCTTATCGCATTCGCATCGTCACTGGACCAGATAGGCCCCATCACGCGCACCGTGCAGGACGCCGCCGTGGTGATGAACGCTGTCGCGGGCCACGACCCCATGGACTCAACGTCCATCAAACAACCCATACCTGACTACACAGCGGACCTCGACCGTGGCATCAAAGGCCTGCGCGTTGGTCTGCCCCGCGAGTACTTCGAAGCAGGTATTGACCCTGCGGTTGAGGCGTCTGTACGGGAGGCCGTAGCCACCTTGGAGGCGCAGGGGGCCATCATTGAAGAGGTGTCGCTGCCGCACACGCGGGACGCCTTGGCGGTCTACTACATCATCGCGCCGTCGGAGTGCTCAGCCAATCTGGCGAGGTATGACGGCGTGAAGTTCGGCTATTCAGACCCGAACGCGCCCAGTTTGTGGGAAGCCCTAGACGCGACACGGCAGTTCGGCTTTGGGCCTGAGGTGAAGCGTCGCATTCTCCTGGGCACCTACGCCCTCTCGGCAGGTTACTACGATGCTTTCTACAAGAAGGCTCAGCAGGTGCGGACGCTGATTCGCCAAGAGTTGGAGGAGGTCTTCACTCGCGTGGACGTGCTGGCGACGCCAACGTCACCCACGGTGGCCTTCAAGCAGGGTGAGCGCACCGCTGACCCGGTGCAGATGTACCTGAGCGACATTTGCACGCTGCCCACCAATATATCCGGCATTCCTGCCATCTCAGTCCCATGCGGGTTCACGGACGGACTGCCGGTGGGCTTACAGCTGATGGGTCCCCATCTCAGCGAGGCGACGCTCTTCCGCACCGGCCACGCCTACCAACAAGCAACGGACTGGCACACGAATCACCCCATGCTGTAACGGCATAGCTGAGGAGGGGCTCGGTGATCCCGTAGACGATCGACATTTTCATGAACATGGGTCGCTCA
>CAVOAJ010000226.1:0-2541 GCA_963693605.1 Dehalococcoidia bacterium
ACCAGTCTTACCGCCTGTAGCTATCGGCAAAGTGGGTACTTGTTCAAAAGTCATATCTGCTCCCTTCTCAACGTGCTGTTCATTGTATGGGGCATGTTGGGAAGGTGCCATGCATATGCTGTGAATGTTGGCCGGATTCATATGAATAAATTGTGAAAGCCACTTCTTTTAACCTATGTACCTGCGAAATTCGTAACAACAAAGGCGCATAGCACCTCCGCTTTCTTACCTGCCATGAGAAATGGAATAACTAGACTAGAGAGATGACCTCAGCCAGGCGTTCCAACCGAGCCAGGTCAAGGTCTGGCGGTCCCAAGAAGAGCGTTTGGCAGCCGGCATCTCCAAAGCCCCGAGCCATTGCTGCAATCTCCTTTGTGGTGCCAACTACCGGGTCTTGATTGGCCGCCCCCTGTTCACCGTAGTACGCAGAGAGAGCAGACATCATCTCTTCTTTTGCAGTATCTAGGCCGCCCGGCCCCACCGGATTTGCATAGGCAATTTTGCCATTGACGAACCCTGAGGTATCCCGGCCCGCCTCCCGTGCCGAGCTCAGGACAATATCCCAATTTGTGGCAAAGTTGTCCAACGTTCCGCGTGCGCCCATCAACCAACCGTCACCAATGCGTCCAGCGCGGTTGAGTGCGGTTTGAGCCGTGCCACCGATTGGAATGGGTATCCCCTTGGCCTGGGCTGGCTTGGGGGAAACAGTTGCGCTGGCAACGTTGTAATATCGCCCGTTATAGGTGACATCGTCCTCTGTCCATAATTTGCGGAGTAGCGACACACCCTCTTCCAGCCGACCTACCCGTTGCTGCTTCGGCATATCAATCGCGTCGTACTCCGGGTCGCGCCCGCCTAGAGAGACGCCCAGGGTAAGTCGCCCGCCTGACAGCACGTCAAGAGTGGCTGTCTCCCGGGCTACGTGGACAGGGTGGTGCATGCTCATAAGGAATACGCTAGTGCCAAGGCGTATGCGTTCTGTACTAGCCGCGGCGTACGCAAGGATGGTGAAGGGGTGTGGCACAGGAGCGGTGTGAAGTACACGCTGTAGCGTCCACAGTGAGTGGAACCCCAGCTCCTCAGCGCGTCTGCAGTAGCTTGCTAACTCCGGGCCGGTAGGGACGTGTTGGTGCCAGGCAGAAGGAATCAACAGGCCAATATTCGGCTTTGGCATGGATGCCTCTCTTTTCATCATGTGATATCAGGCAGGTTTGGCCAGAGCCAGGCCAAAAAGACGAGCTTCATCAGTGTACCAATTGACGAGTTCCAGGCCGGACTCCGCCAACATCTCCGCAGTGGAGTCTTGGGTGAATTTATAGGAGCTTTCAGTCCAAATGCTCTCACCCTGTTCCATATGCACCGTCAACCCCGCGTCTTTGACCGTGACGTTCTGCGATGACTCAGAGACGAGGTGCATCTCTATACGAGACTCAGCCTTATTAAAGAAGGCCCTGTGCGTGAATGCGCTGGGCTGGAAGTCAGCATGAAGTCCTTGGTTCAGGACCTCGAGAATGTTCAAGTTGAATTCGGCAGTCACGCCTTGTGTGTCGTTGTAGGCGGCCTCCAAAACGCTCGTGTCCTTTACCTGGTCAACGCCCAACAGGAGCCTGCCATCATCACCCATTACATTGCGGATGCTAGTGAGAAAATCGATACGTTCATCATGGTGCATGTTGCCGATGGTGCTGCCCAAGAACAGGACAAGCCTGTGTCCCTGCGGCTCAGGAATGCGCTCCAGATGCTGCCCAAAGTCGCCAACGACTCCGTGCACGCTCAGGAAAGGGTAGTGCTCCAAAAGGTCTTCAGCAGCCTCATTCACGATACTGACACTTACATCAAATGGAATGTACAACTTCAAATGGTCAGGGTTGCTGGGAGCGTCCAACAGCAGGCGGGTTTTCGTGGATGACCCGGACCCAAGCTCCACTAGCTCTTGAGGGCGGAGCGTAGACATCAAATCATCTGCGATATCGGCCAATAGACCGTGCTCCATCCGTGTTGGGTAGTATTCCGGAAGTTGGCTGATTTGTTCAAAAAGTTGTGAGCCGGCCTCGTTGTAGAAATACTTGGGTGAAAGGAACTTGGGCGTGGCAGTAAGCCCGGCCCGCACCTCATCAGCCATGGTGTGGAGCACGCCACTGTTGTTCATATGGACATCAAGGTGAAATCGATTCATGTGAGCCTCTCTGGGTTAGGACGCGCGTGAGAGCTGATTGGTGAAAAGCACGAATCTACGGCAATGCTCATACGGCTAGCTTGGAAGGCGGCATCGTATCCATTGGCCCATGTGCTGTCAACGCGCCCAAGGCAATAGGCAAATGCTACCTGGTAAGATGCCGCTCATGGTGATTTGGATGCGTAAATGCGTATGAACAAGGGAGACGTATGGAGCAGGGGCCGCTCTACATACCCAGCTTCACCAATGATGATCTTGACCTTGTTGTGAACGAGGCCGCACCTGACGCTCAGGACCCTGAACGGCTGAAAGCCCTCATTCGCGACGACGAATCGTTCCGCAAGGCGCTACTTACTGATGAGCGG
>CAVOAJ010000227.1:0-2536 GCA_963693605.1 Dehalococcoidia bacterium
CACTCGGTCCTAGAGGGCCTACCTGGACCTCAGTTTGCAGGTGCTGTCCCTGACCCCGCGGTGGACCAGGGCCTTACGGAGGAGACCTTCTCTGCGTTGCTCTCGGTGGATGACGTGGTCGCAAGGACGGGTGGGAGCGTAAGGCCCAGCAGCGCGATCAATGACCTCAAGGAGATGGCCAGGAGAGTTGACTCTGCCCAGGTTGAGCACATGGATTCCTGGTACGGGATGATGTTCACCGTTGGTGACACCTCTCAGGGCATGACATTCCTCGTGATTGACTTCGATTCTGAGTCGGCGGCCCGTGCACACTACGGCACTGCGACGGCTGAAGACACCATGATGGAGGTTATGCCCACCCCCATTGGTGAGGCTTCCGCCCAATTGGAACTCAACGTGCAGATGATTGGCAGCATGCTCGTGTTCGTTCAAGGTGACAAGTTTATTTCGGTCCATACCGCGCAGCCTGATGGCGTTGACCCGCTGGTCTCCCTGGAGGGCCTTGAGGTGCTTGCACGGCTGGTGGCGGACAGGCTGTAGGGCGAGTGGGTGGTCTCCGACTTCTGCTTCCTGTAGGTATCGGAGAGGTTGACATTGACCCTCTGTGGCTAAGTTCGCTTGATTCGTACGGGAAAAATAGAGGTGGTACGGCTCATAAGGCAAAAACCAAACAGCCACTTGATCCAAAAAACGAATACAGTACCGTCCGACTTTTGTTGGGTGGTTTCAAGAACATCGATAGCAAACTCCAAAGCATCGGCTAAACCGCCCACCTAGCAGTCTCACCCCGCCCCTGTGGTAAACTGGCTCCGCCTTGCGGCGGTTTTCGTCGCGTATACCACGGCTTCAGGCAATTCACCTATGGCAACACGCGTTTTCTCCGGCATGCGTCCCTCCGGGCGACTCCACCTTGGCAACTACTTGGGCGCACTCCAGAACTGGGTGGAGCTCCAGAAGACCAACGAGTGCATTTATGCAGTCGCTGACATCCATGCGCTGACCACGCTCCAGGGGGCTGAGACCCTGGAGATCAAGAACAATACGGAAGAGATGGTGCTGGACTGGCTGGCGGCGGGCATAGACCCTGAGAAGAGCATCATGTTTGTGCAGTCCCACGTGCCGGAGGTGCTGACCCTCCACGCACTGCTCTCCATGAGCACGCCTCTGGGCTGGCTGCTGCGTGTGCCCACCTTCAAGGACCGCGTCCGACAGATGGGCGAGTCCGAGGAGAATGTGAGCTACGGTCTGGTGGGCTACCCCGTTCTCCAGACATCAGACGTCATCCTCTACAAGGCGGACGCCGTTCCCGTGGGAGCAGACCAGGTACCGCATCTGGAGCTGGCGCGGGAGATAGTACGCCGCTTCAATCGCCTTTACGGCGACACCTTTCCTGAGCCGCAAGCCAAGCTTACGGAGTCGCCAACCATCATTGGGTTGGACGGCGTCAACAAGATGAGCAAGAGCTTGGACAACCACATTGAACTGGCCGCTACCGACGAAGAAACAGTTAAGCGTGTCATGAGTGCGGTGACGGACACCCAGCGTATGCGTCTCACAGACCCCGGACGGCCCTGGGTATGCAACGTGTACGCGCTCCACAAGGTATTCAACCCTGAGTGGCAGGAGGAGTGCTACGAGCGCTGTACCGCCGCTACCATTGGCTGCGTTGATGACAAGAAGGTACTGGCTGAAGGCATCAACCGCTACCTGGCACCTATGCGCGAACGACGTCGTGAGTTTGAAGGACGCCCCGGCTATGTGCGGGAAGTCCTGGCCCATGGCGCAGAGCAGGCCAAGAAGATAGCCACCAAGACCATTGAAGAGGTCTATCAGCGGATGGGCCTTTCTTGAACCTAGACCTCCCAACAGGCAATAGTGGACGTTCCGCCCTTGAAGTGGCTGAGGCTGCCGCTCGTGCCGCTGGTCGCGTCATCATGGAGGGCTTCCACCCGCAAGCTGACGGGGAACGTCGCGCACCTGAGGTATCACACAAGGGCCGCGCCAACATCGTCACCGACACCGACCGCGCCGCAGAGCGGGAGTCGACCTCCATTCTCATGGAGGAGTTCCCTCGCTTCAACCTCCTGGCTGAAGAGTCCGGTCACACCGTAGGGGAAGGCCCCTACACCTGGGTGGTGGACCCCTTGGACGGCACGCGGAACTACGCTAGTGGGGTGCCTCACTTTGCCGTGAACGTAGCGCTCACTCATGAGGGCGAGAGTGTGTTGGGCGTCACGTATGACCCTGTGCGTGAGGAGCTGTTCCACGCCATTGCGGGGCAGGGCGCGTTCATGAACGGCAACCCCATCGCCGTCTCAGGGATCGACACGTTGGAGATGGGCGTGATGGGGTTCGACATGGGCTATACGGACGACAAGGCAGCGCGACTGCTGGACATGCTGCGTGGCCTATGGCCCGGCATGCAGGCGCTACGTCTCATGGGCTCAGCCGCTCTGGGGATGGCGTACGTCGCAGCGGGGCGCATTGAAAGCTATGCGCATCACAACATTGAGGCGTGGGACATCGCACCCGGTCT
>CAVOAJ010000228.1:0-2510 GCA_963693605.1 Dehalococcoidia bacterium
CGGCGTGGTAGTGACCTTACCTGACTTGCGGCCTGTGGTGGTCAGGAGGAGGGTAGGAATCCCGTCCCGCCAGAGATGGCCGTCTTCACCGCCTGTAGCCAGGTAACGGTCCATGTGCTCCGTGACCCACTCTCGCCTTCCGCTATTTGGTGTAGTCATTATTTGCTCCCTATCGCCAGTTTTTGGAGTGCAGCGTGTACCTTCTCTGCCGTCACCGGCAGATCCATTATCCGTACGCCCACCGCATCATGCACTGCATTGGCGATAGCGGCGGCAGTGGGTACGTTAGGAAGTTCACCGATAGCCTTGCCAAGGTACGGCACAGGGCCGGTGGTCTCTGCCAACAGCACGGTATCCAGTTGGGGTATGTCATTAATGTTGGGTAACTTGAAATCACCCAGGTTCACCGTGGTGATGCGGCCGTCCGCCAGGGGTGTCTCTTCACAAATGCCAAAGCCCATCCCTTGAATGATGCCGCCGTTAATCTGGCCCTGGTGGCCTATGGGATGCAAGATGGTCCCGACATCGTGAGCGCTAACGATCCGGCGTACAAAGACCTGGCCGGTGTCAGGGTCCACCTCCACCTCAGCGACCTGCGCGCAGAAGGAGGTCACCTTGCGTTCATCAGGCGGGTCATAGAGCCCGGTACAAACAATGGGTTCACCATTCGTGGCTGTCCGTTCCGCCGCCTCTTGAAGCGTGAGTATCTGCTCCTTGGGGCCAACAAACGCTGCACCACGGTGCTCGACTTCATCAGGCGCGCATCCCCAGTGGGCAGCGACGCCCTCAATAAGCTTACTCACCATGTCCTTGGCCGCGCTTGCGGCTGCGTTGCCTGTTGAATTAGTGGTCTTGCTGCCGCCCACGCCGGAGTCAAAGAGTTGGCTATCAGTATCCGCGGCCTGCACCTGAATTTCATTGGCAGGCACGCCCAAGGCCTCAGCTACTATCTGCTGGAGCACCGTGTACGCGCCCTGCCCGCAATTGGCTACAGACACCCGGAGCATGGTAGGACCTGCTGGGTCAAGGCTGATGGTGGCGCTGGACTTGCCTGCTCCTGGGGGCCGCTCATATATGGCGACTCCGCGGCCGGTGTAGCGGGACGGCTTAGCTTGTTTCCATCCGGACGCCTCAATAACCGCCTCAAGCGTCTCTTTGGCACGAACGCCCTCCCAGATCTGGCCCATTGGAGTGGCGTCACCCTGCTCTATTACGTTCTTCATGCGCAGGTCCATTGGGTCCATCCCTAGCTCCTGCGCTATGAGGTCCAAGTGGGACTCCACTGCAAAGACAATCTGTGGGCCACCCGGCGTCCGCGTCTGAGTACATGACACGTGGTTGGTGTACACGCAGTATTCAGCCACTTTGATGGCTGGAATCCGGTAACAACTCCCCGCCTGTCGCACACCCAACACGGTAATCTGCGGGTTGGCCTTGAAGGCAGCGTACGCTCCGCTTGCCATGGCTGCTTGTACGTCCATGGCGCACAGGGTCCCGTCATTGGTGACGCCCGTCCGCACCGTAATCACGGACGGGTGCCTGCGGGGGCCTGAAATCATCTCTTCCATGAACGTATGGACGAACTTCACCGGGCGTCCACAGCGCGCTGAAATCAGGTAACACAGCGGCACATCAGTGAGGGACGACTTCGCGCCGAAGTCTCCACCAACCGCCAGGACGTTCACTTTCACGCGTCCCTCTGGCGCACCGGCCTGCTTCACCAGCATGTCCCGCAGGGTGTAGGGCGATTTGTTGGAGGACCACACCTCAACGTCACCCTCAGGCCTTGCCCATACGGTGCAAGCGTTGGGTTCCAGGTAGCCGTGGGGTACCAGCGGCGTCCGGAAGGTGTGTTCAAAAACGCGGTCCGCCTTGGCAAAAGCCTCGTCAAGGTCGCCTTCCTCCCACACGGTGTAGGACTGGACGTTGGGCTGGGTTGCGGTGTGCTGAGGCGCGCCGGGGTATGAGCGGGGGTCGTCGTGGACTGTGGGCGCGCCAGCTTTCAGTGCGGACTCAACATCAAACACCGCAGGCAGCTCCTCATACTCCACGTCGATGAGCGCCAGAGCGGCTTCTGCTATGTCCGCGCTCTCCGCCGCAACGGCCACGACAGGGTCACCGATATACCTCACCTTTTCTCTGGCCAGCACGGGCATGTCACGCATGCGTATGCCTATATCCACAGCGGGCAAATCCCGGCCGCTCACCACCTCTACCACACCCGGTAGAGCCGCCGCTTTTGTCGTGTCCACAGAAAGGATGCGCGCGTGAGGAAAGGGGCTCCGCAGTACTTTTACCCACAGGGTGCCGGGAAGGGTGATGTCTGCGGCGTAAAGAGTCTCGCCTGTCACCTTCTCAGGGCCTTCAACGGCTGCGGTCCGCTTACCTACCGCTACGTACGTGGTCATTGAAGCCTCCGTGGACTATGGATAACACCTGGAGGGTGTGACGTTTCGGTGTTGGATTCTACGCGGTTGTGGCCCATGAGCCAATACGACGAAACTACGACG